>CALKJE010000198.1 GCA_937995675.1 uncultured Saprospiraceae bacterium | reverse complement strand
TAGATTTCGTGTTTTTCAAGCGCAACTGCAACTTCAAAAACAATTTCAAATTTCTCTTTAACGTAAAAAAAAATCTTTAGCAACCTGAATATCAGTTAATCACAAGTCTCCGTTTTTATGATTTGAGGTTGAGGTTGTTTTTGAAGTTTTTAATTTATTTTGACACAGTTTATTGGACAGTCCCCCCAACATATTTTTATTGTTCTTTTAGAATGACCTCCGTCTTTTTCAATTTCGTTTCTAGTTCTTTGACTTTACGATCTGCTTTGTCGATTTTTTCTTTTTTGGATTTATATTCCTTATCACTGATCTTCTTTTCCTTCTTCTGTTTTTCCAATTTCTCTCTAGCCTCTTTCACTTTTTTCTTAGAATCTTTTAATACAACATCTCCTTTTTTATAGGATTTTTCCGCCTTCTGCTTTTTCTCTTTGTGCTTACTACGGGCAGCGGCAGCTCTAGCCTGTCCAAATTCTTTTCCTGAAAGTTCTCCTTTATTTTTTCCGTAGGCATTTCCTTTTCCGTTCTTCTTATCTTTCTTCACTTTATCTTTATTCTTTCCTTTTCCTTCGTCATCGTCGTCGTCATCTTTATCCTTTTTTTCTTTCTTGTCCTTCTTCCCTTTATTTTTTCCTTTTCCATCATCGTCATCATAATCATCATCGTCGTCATCGCCTTTTTTCTGCTTGTCTTTATTCTTTCCTTTCCCTTTGTTTTTTCCTTTTCCTTTGTTGCCTCTAGCTTCGTCCATTTCTTCATTCATTTCCTCTTCGATTTCTTCGGTGGCAGTTTCTAGTTCTGCTTTTTTACCTTTGCCTTTATTCATGGCCTTTTTCGCTTGGCCTTTTCCTCGATTTACTTTTTCAGTCTTATCTTTTTTTCCTTTAGACTTACCAGGTTGTGCTGACAAATCAGTATTTAGACCCAGTGTCAGAATGGCTACGACCAGCAGCATCATTATATTTTTAAATTCCTTTTTCATAATAAAGTGGTTTTGTGAAAATATCTGTTTGCGTTTTTTAGACTTAAAAATTTACTAGAGGTTATCTAATTCTTTGACTGCATCCTCTAATTCCTTGGTTGTTTGCTCAATTTCGGTAGTCGCTTCTTCCAATTCAATGGAGAGTGAGTCAATGGTTTCGATTTCTGCTTTAACGGCTGTATCTATTTGATTATCAGTACTTTGAGAAGATTTTCCAGTACAACTTCCCATTAAAAATACGATACCAGCGGATAATAAAATGGTCTTAAAAATCATGACGTTAAGATTTAGTTAAGTAAAAATAAAGATGAATAAATAGGTCTTTTGAGGAAATTTTGATTGGTAATATAAGAATATTTATTTATGCGAAGACTACAAAAAAGCTGCCAGTTCCAGTTCTCCAGTAAAAACCTGTGTTGCTTTTCCTTGTAACCAAATATCTTTTGCACCGTCTTTTCCATCAGGAATAAACTTGACAGAAAGTTGGCCTCCTTTTGCTTCGATAGCTGTTACGGTTTCTTTATCAGTAGATTTAGCTAATTGATAGGCAATTGCTGCCGCTGTTACGCCAGTTCCGCAGGATAAGGTTTCATCTTCTACGCCTCGTTCATAAGTCGCTACGATGATTCCGTCTTTTTTCTTTTCTACAAAATTTACGTTGATTCCTTCTGCTCGAAAACGTTTAGAATAACGAATCGCTTTTCCATTTTCTACTACATCGATATCATCGATATCTTCTACAAAAACTACATAATGTGGTGAGCCTGTATTCAACACAAAATAATCACTCCCCTGCTCTATTTCTGGTACGTCGATCATTCGCAATGAAACCCAATCTGTTCCTTTTATTTCCGCTTCATGTGGTCCGTCAATCGCCAAAAAATTCGTACTATCTTCGATGATTCCAAGGTATTTAGCGAAAGCTACAATGCACCGTCCACCATTTCCACACATAGAACTTTCCCGGCCATCGGCATTAAAATAAATCATCTCAAAATCATATCCTTCCTTCTCTTCCAACAAGATTAAACCATCGGCGCCTACACCAAATCGGCGATCACAGATATGCTGAATTTGATCCGTGTCTTCGCGAGTAAGATAATGAGTGGTACGTTGATCGATGAGGACAAAATCGTTACCGGTGCCTTGGTATTTGTAGAATGGAATGGTCATTTTTTTTGGTGTTGAAACGCTGCGCTTGTTGAAATGTTGAAGCGCTACGCTTGTTGAAAAATATAAAACTTATTCCTGCCATCAGCAAGTGAAAAATCGTTGAATCGTTGAATATGTAAAAAAAATATCGAATTATTTTTTTATAATTTTAAAAATTTGGCTTTTTTTATTTGTTTTTATTTTTAGAAAATATAGTCCAGATGGTTGATTTTTTAGATTGATTTTTTGGGTAGAGCTAGTGTGGATATTATTTTTTTGGAAAATTAAATTGCCACGTAGGTCGTAGATTTTATATTGGTAAAAACTATTTTCATTGGTGGAAATAAAATGGATACTTAAATAATCGTGGGTTGGATTTGGTGCTATGATTAAATCATTACTGAAATCAATTGCGGTGGCGGTACTCATGTCTACTTCATACTCAAAGTTAGCGATGCAACCAAAGGCATCCGTAATCATTACACTATAATTATTAGCCGTAAGATTATCGATATCTTCTGTTGTCGCTCCATTGCTCCATAAAAAACTAAAAGGTGCTTCGCCATTCGTAACGGTCAAATTTATTTCACCATTATTCGTCGTTGTCGCAGATTGAATTTCTGCTTCTGCCATCACTTCGTTTTTACTGATCAACGCAGGAATTTGCGTGGAAGATACTTGCATTGGATTTCCGTCATTTTCGACTACGGTCTCTGTCAAGGTTGGCATTTCTCCGAAACCGACCGCTGCTGTTTCTGCAAGATCCGTCATGGTAAATTTCAAAACAAATAATACACTATTATCAACCAAAACTAAAGGTACACCAGCAGAATTATCCAACCAAAAATATCCTAAACCTCCATTTTCAATACTATCTATATTGGTCAAAAAATTACTAGCCAATACGGGATGGATTCCTTCGATAGAATGAAAGACTAATGAATCCGTATTCCAACGAACAGAAGATTGAAAATTTCTAACATTGATAAAATCACGCGTCTGCAACGGCAAGCGTACCGTATCATTTACACAAACTACTTGATCTGCAAAAAAATATTCTACCGGTGGTTGCCCAATCAGGAGATTGGTGCTACCATAAAAAAAGAGTAAAATTAACCACTGGAAAAATCTCATCTTATTATTTTAGAATCCTAAAGAATCTTGATAAATAACATGACCATTTTCATCCAATGGACTTACTCCCAAACTATGAAAGCGATACCACATAAAAAGGATCATTCCCAGAATGAATAATGCTCCCCAAAAAGTAAACTTCCAGCCCCATTCATTCCCAATATATTCATCTCCTCTCCGTCCTTCAAAAGGCGAATGTTGATGTCGATTTTTTATTTGTGCCATATAAAAAAGTTTTTCAAACTTTTTGCTATTGGCAATTGGCTTTTTGCTTTTGGCTTCTCTTAAATCATCGTGTAAGAGATCCCAACAATCGAAAGCTAATAGCGAACAACAAATTAATGAAAGCAAAAATACGCAAGTATCCTGACAATAAAATTTACGATATGTCTTCTATTTTAAAACTATACGGTCTAAAAATTGCGTTATATAACCAATACCGTAGAATAAAGCCTTCTACAAGTAAGTAATAAAAGGCCAAACCGGTGATTTTTTGAGAAAAAACAAGTTAGATCTTGGTTTTAGGCCAATCTTATTACAGAAGTTTGTATATTTAACAGTAGCTGTCATGAAATTTTGACAAGCACTACGTTTGCCGACTGCTTCACATATTTATAAACTGATACCACATAAATTATATGAAAAATATTGCACTGATCATTTCGGTTTCCCTTTTAAGTTCTGCGTTGTCGGTTTTTCTATATCGTTATTTCGAAAAACCAACGATTATCTATCGCGAAGCTCCGAGTGCAATGCTAACGAATTATAACGACCCAACCTCTGAGATGTTGTCAGGTAAAGCACAACGGACCTTCATTTCTTCTTCTCCAACTGACTTTATTTCTGCTGCCGAAGCAGTTACTCCAGCAGTGGTAAATATCAAGGCCAGTCAAAGCAGTGATTTTGATTTTTGGGGTGGTACTTACGGAGGTTCTTCTGGTTCAGGCGTTATTATTTCTGAAGACGGATATATCGTGACCAATAATCACGTAATCGAAGAAGGGAAGCGACTCGAAGTAACCTTAAACGATCACCGAAAATATCCCGCTAAATTGATTGGATCGGATCCATCAACAGATTTAGCCTTATTGAAAATAGATGTCAAAGGACTTCCTAATTTGATCTTTGGTAACTCAGATAAAATTCGAATTGGCGAATGGGTTTTGGCAGTGGGGAATCCTTTTAATCTCGAATCCACCGTAACGGCAGGAATTGTAAGTGCCAAAGGTCGTAGCATTGATATTTTAGATGATATTTATAAAGTAGAATCTTTTATTCAAACCGATGCAGCCGTTAACCCTGGCAACAGTGGTGGCGCACTTGTTAATACCAATGGAGAATTAATTGGAATCAACACAGCGATCATTACTCGCTCTGGTCGCTACGAAGGCTATTCGTTTGCTATTCCTAGTAACCTAGCGCGTAAGGTAATTCGCGATCTGAAAGATTTTGGCGTTGTACAAAGAGCCATCCTTGGAATCAGTATTGACGAAGTGACAGATGAACGAGCTAAGAAATTAGATCTAGAATCCGTCGAAGGAATTTACGTTTCTAAAGTAAGTGAAAATAGTGGTGCACAAGAAGCAGGACTTCGTAAAGGAGATGTTATTGTAAAAATCAATGGTGTGCAAACTAGCTCTATGCCAGTCTTACAAGAACAGATTGCTCGCTTCCGTCCTGGTAATACGGTCAAGGTAGATTATTTCAGAAATGGAAAAAGATATCAAACGGATGTTACCCTCAAAAACATGAACGGTACCACTGCCCTTGTAAGTAGTGCACTGGACAATGCTTTGTTGGAAGAAATTGGTTTTGAAATTCGAGATCTCACAGAAGAAGAAATCAAACGTCTCGGCACCAAAGGCGCTAAAGTCGTCAGTATTTATCGAGGTAGTAAAATTGAAAGAACCAATATGGATCCTGATTTTATTATTACCAGAATCAATCAAAAAAATATTCGTACTGCGGAAGATGTTGCCGCGATCCTCTCCGAGGCCAAAGGCAAAATCATGCTAGAAGGAGTCTATGAAGGATATCCCGATGTTTGGTATTACGAATTCCCGAAATAATTTTTATTTAAATAATCCGAATCAGGAGTTAAATTTCTAATTAACAGTAAAAAAGGGCTTTAGAAGATGCTTCTTGCCGCTTGCTTCTTGCTATTTGCTTTCTTCTATCGCGTGCGATAGAAGAGGGCAAGAAGCAAATAGCGAGCAGCAAGAAGCAACAATATCTCAAATTCAATTGGAAGATGATGTTTCTTTAATTCAAATATTTATTTTCAAGCCTTGATTCGCATTAATAATAAAAACATCAAAGCCCTTTTTTGCCGGACAAAAAAGGGCTTTTTTATTCGAAGTTGTTTATGCTTGAAATATTTTTCCTTAAATTTACAAAGGTTAATGATAAGCTAGAACGATAAAATTGTCTTCTGTTTGTAAGCTTTTATAAAAATACGATAGCAGGCATTATTCATTATTCATTCACCACATTATTCATTACACAATTAAAATATGCCTTCTAAAAAAATCACCTTCCTAAATAAAATGGGCTATCAATTATCTGCTAAGATTGATTTACCTTTAAAAAAGGCGCCTTTCCCTTTCGTTCTTTTTGCACATGTTTTTACGGGTAGCAAAAACCTAACAGCTTCCAAACATATTAGTCGAGCATTGACGATGAATGGTTTTGGTGTTATGCGTTTTGACTTTACCGGATTGGGGGAAAGCGAAGGTGACTTTTCAGATACAAACTTCACTTCCAATGTAGAAGATCTCCAAGATGCTGCAACTTATTTAGCAGAACATTACGAAGCACCTTCGGTCATTGTAGGACATTCTCTTGGAGGTGCAGCAGCTATTTTTGCAGGTAGTAGAATACCGAGTATCAAGGCGGTTGTATCCATAGGTGCTCCCTCCTATCCTGAGCATGTGACGCATTTATTGAGTGATAAAAAAGAAGAGATCGAAAAGAATGGACTGGCCCATGTTAATATTGGTGGTAGAAAATTTTGTATCAAAAAACAATTTCTAGATGACTTACGAGGTCAAGAGCACGAAACAGTGATCAGAAATCTCGACAAAGGATTACTCGTCATGCATTCTCCACAAGATCGAATTGTAGGGATTGAAAATGCAGCCAATATTTATAAACTCGCGCAACATCCAAAAAGCTTTGTCACTTTAGACGGAGCAGACCATATGCTTTCAAACAAAGACGACGCTTTTTACGCAGGTAGTGTAATTTCTAGTTGGGTAAAACGGTATATTGAGTTTCCTAAAAATGAAAAATTATTAACGGAAAAGGAAGTAGTCGTAAGACTGGAAGGAGAAGATTTCACCACAGAAATTCAGGCAGATGATCATTCTATCATCGCGGACGAACCTGTTTCTTTTGGCGGCAATGATTTTGGACCTTCGCCTTATGAATTGCTAAATGCCAGCCTTGGTGCTTGTACTGCTATGACCTTAAAAATGTATGCCAGACGAAAAAAATGGGATTTAAAAGAAGTCCAAGTACATCTGAGTTATTGTAAAACAGATGTCTATGCAGAACATCAAGCGGCCCCAGAGAAGGGAAGCAGTCGTATTGATCGCTTCGAAATCGAAGTAGAATTGATGGGTGATTTAGACGAGGCTCAGCGAGCTAGACTTTTAGAAATCGCTGGCAAATGTCCCGTACATAAAACCATTGCTTCTCCTTCTGAGTTTGCCATGCGGCTAAAAGGAGATCCAGAATGGCAAGTCACTGGATCGAAGTTGGGATAACTTTTATTGTGAAACATTACCAAGAATAGCTGGCATTAAGTTCGTGGACGGTACCAAAATTAGGACCGTAGACCTGAAAGAAATTGGTAAAAGTATAACCTACTTTTAGTGCATTCCCATTTCCTATGTTTCCTATTATCCCAAGTCCTAGATTTAATTCTTTGGCATTTGATCCTCCAGCAGCGACATAAAATAAACGTTTGTATTCATACTCTGCTCGACCATTGATATAAAAAGGAACATTTTCTACATAGCGTGCTTCGGAGGATAATTCAATATAGGAATCTTCTGATAATTCAAATCGTCCACCGACAATTCCATAATAATGTCTGACTCGTTGAACCATATAATCATTCGCTTCATCTTTAAATTCTAAATTAAGATCAAAAATCTGTGGAACCGAAAATCCTAAATAATAATGCTCTTTGTAGTATAACATCATTCCTAAACTAAAATCTGGGTAGATCGTATTTACGTTCGTATTAGCAACATCTCCACCCTCTAAAAAATTAAGTTCATCTCCTTTTACATTGTATTGTACAATTCCGGCTTTAACCCCGAAGGACCATGAAAAATCATCACTTAACTCCAGATTATAACCAGCTCTTCCGTACAAACCTATAAACCCAGTAGGCCCGGTTTGGTCCTTGATTAAATTTCCACCGTAATGAAAATTATAATCTTCCAGATATTGACCAAAATTTCCCATAATGGTTTTAGGGGCATCCTCTAACTTCGTCCACTGATATCTATAACGTAAATTAACGGTTGACGTTAGATTATATTTAAAATAATCAGACGATATATGCGCTGGATTTACGTTTTCTCTGTTTTGATTTAGCAAGGGTAATTGCTGCGCATTGCTTACCTCATATTGAAGTAAAACGACAAAAATCAAAAAACACTTTAACATTAAAATTCTCATCTTATTCATTTTTTTATCTAATAATGGTAATACTACCCTGACGGACTTCTCCTTCTCCTAGATCTAACTTGATATTATAATAGTAAGTCCCTTCAGCTAATGGTTTATTAT
>CALKJE010000197.1 GCA_937995675.1 uncultured Saprospiraceae bacterium | reverse complement strand
CTCTTTAGACCAAACTTAAGTGTTTTCTCAATCTAGCTCCAGAGTTACCGTTCGTAAGTACGTATGTTTGAGTTTGGAGGCGGGAACAGATTCAGAAATGAAATGTTCGGAATTCATGCGAACAAATATTTCCTAGCGACTTGTATTGCTCATGGGATAACAAAAAAGAACTGGATGGGGCATGGAGGCTAAAAGGGGGAAAAATTAGTTTCTATTTTTTGCATAATTATATGATTTTCAAAAAAATATATAGACTTAACAAGATGGCGATAAATCCTTGAAAAACGATGGAAAAAAATTATGTACAATTTTACTTTTCCGGGTTTTTTTTCAGAAAATAGGATGCCTCGATTTTGCCGGCTTTAGTGAAGAGTTTTTTGTTCCAGAAAAAGAAGAAATATATTTCGAGTGTTTTGCCAAGAAAAAAGGGAAGGGATAATTTGGCGAAAGTAAGCAACGTCGGAAAATGATGGAGAATCGAATGACTTAGAGAGGCTAAAATGGAAAGTGTCGAAGTCAGGCTGGTCTACGAAATATTTTCCAGAGAGAAACTTATCTTGCCCCTTGATTGCGACTCTTTTACAGGGTACATTCTAGGTCTAGGGTTTCTCTTTAGAGCTGCACTTTATAGACGTACATACCCGATGGAACACTGCCGCCATCCCAGCCCTGCTGCGCATCCGTCGAACTAAAAACCAGACCTCCCCAACGATCAAAAATATTCATTTTAAAATCTTGTAAATAATCCGTCAAACCAACACCGATAAAGACGTCATTGAGTCCATCTCCATTTGGGGTAAAAGCATTTGGTAAAAAATAAGTTTGAGGAGGAATTACATCAACCTTTTGAGTCAACGTATCAAAACAGCCATACTGATCTTCGACAATTAAAGTAACCTTCTGATAACCTGTATCAGAAAAAACATAATTAGTAAACGGACGAATATCGGGGATCGAAAGGGTATCAAAAATCCAATTCCAACCCAAAGCTCGCTCGGAGGCATCCATAAATTGAAATTCTGTGAATTTTTCAGGATCAATAGACGGCCTCCAAGTAAAGCCAGCCTTTGGCGGAAGATCCGCAAAGATTAAATCTTCAAATACAGTGTCCACAAAACATCCAAACGGAGAAGTGATGGACAAATAAACACTATAGTTTCCAGAAGTACGGTAAATATGTAAAGGAGCCAATCCGGTATCTGTACCTCCATCACCAAATTCCCAATAAAGTTGATAAGTCGTATCTACAGGGCGGGAGCGGTTTTGAATGGTCGTTGTAAGCGGCGTACATCCAATTGCTATATCGGGTGAGACTAGAATTACTTCAGGCGCAGGTCGCCAAGTTAGATTTTGAAATAAAGTATCACGACATTGAAACTCATCTTCTATTATTAATTGGACGTGGTAAGTTCCAGCATCGGTATATTGGTGCGCAGGATTTACTTGATTCGTGGTCAGGCTATCTCCAAAATCCCAACTATATTTATCAATCACAGCACTACTTATTGGAGTAGCTCTAAAATCAACTGGCCCTGCCTTGCAAGTATCATAAGTCATCAAAAAATCTGTCTCTAAAGAAGATACTTCTACTACAAAAAAAGCGGTATCATTACAAATACTATCTGGATTGACTACAAGGTGTCCATAAAAAACACCTGTCTGATCAAAAATAAAAGTCGGCGTTTCTAGGTTACTAGTCAACGGCTGATCGGGGTAATCTATAAACCATTCGTAGTCTGTTATAGACTCGGATGGACTACTTAAATTTTGAATAGTCAAAGTATTTTCGTTACAGAGTTGATAGATGGCTCGGTTTTGAGAATCAGTAGTTTCAGACTCAAGATCAGCAGTGAGGAGCGGAGAGCAAGCAACGACATTGATCGCAATATCTTGTCGAATAGTTCCTAGAAATTGACCATTTCGATATTCTTCTACGCAGATGCCGACGGCAAAATTTCCAGTAATTTGAGGAGTTCCAGTTAATTGTCCTGTAGTAGGATCTATCGCTAAACCGCCTTGTCCGAGCGGATAATTGGTCGCGTAAGTCGGGAGAAGGTATTGGATGGTGGGCCAGGGTGGATTTCGAGTAAAACCTGTTGTTTTATCATCACCGAGTGGTGTACAAAATTTATAAATTAATTGATCTCCATCTGGTTCGAAAACGTTGTAATCATAATTAACATTTTCGTTTACACAAAAACTTAAAAAATTAGTTTCTTCAAAGACAGGACTAGCATTATTATTAAGATAACTAAATTCAGTTATTTTGATATTCATGATTGTACCAAATGTATCTGGAGAAACAATATTATCTAATATTATATCACGACAACAGTTATTAGACGACACATCTACAGGAAGCATTTCCTCTTTTATTGAAATCGTATCGGAATAAAACAATTTATTATAACAAATACCAGGTGGTCTGTTATTACAAGCGACAAAATTATATTCAAAATTTCGGATGCTATCAATAGACAAAGTTCTGCTCTCTTCGTCTAAAGGTGAAATCGAATTATTAATTAACATTAACAAATCAGTTGAGCCAGTGTTGGAACATTTCGCATAAACAACAAAATTAAATTTGTATAATTTTGAGTTTTCCCATGCTCCTTCTCCTACTAATTCATAATATATTTCGCTACCTATTTGATGATTTGAGAATAATAACGGGCATCCTAAGAGAATCAGGATACCCGTAAGAAATATATTTTTAACTAACAAATTCATAAGCCGTTCTAATTTATGTCGACTACTCTTTCAGATTTAGTATCTTTTATAAATTTATTTTCTTTTAACTTTTAAGAACAAAAAAAAATTAATTACAAAAAATATACATACTAAAAAATTAATTATTTTCAAGTTGAATAAATTAGGAATTTTCTCGTTACTACCCATCATATGAACTACTACACAAATGGTAATTAATATGCTTAAATGAAAAATTCTTTTTGAAACTTTCACTAAGTTCTCATTCAATTTAGATAAAATCATTACCTCTTTATGAGGAAAACCAAAAAAAAATAGCATATAAACTAGAAGCAAAGCTGAAGGGGTTCTAATTTCTGGAATACCTTTATGCATATATAAATCTGAAATACCAATAAAAAAAAGTACAATAGGTACTAACCACCAAAAACCATAAGCGTAGAACGTTTTTTTCATAAAAAATATAAATCTGTAAATTATAATTATCCATACCTAAATGTCTCTATAAAAACTATCTGATTCGTCAATTTTATTATTGTATATCTACTTAGGATTTTTCCAAAATAAAATTGCAATAATGATCCATAAACTACTGTAGTGCGTTATTCATATTTACCCAACCGTGGCCTAGAAAAGGATGATTACCAGCTGGCGTACTTGATGCCGCCTTCATTCGATCAAGTACATCCTCTCGAGTAGCAGAAGTTCCCAATCTACTCCAAACCAAAGCAGCCATTCCTGAAAAAGTCCCTGTAGCAGAAGAACTCCCCGTTGAATATTCTGGCACATCATCAGTACAAGTGACAGTCAATGTAGTTCTATCAATATTATTTTCATCTTGCATAATCACAGCAAAATCAACTGCGCCCCCTCCAAAACATTTATCACAAAGCTCACCTTGAAACGGCTCTAAGGGGCCAGGAAAAGAAGCTGGCTTTCGCATTCCTGTCACAGCAATAGTTTTAGATGAAATAGCTGGAGAAAGAACTACATTAACAGGGTTTAAGTAGGTAAAGCCAGTACCGGCAGCACACACCATCATTTTTCCTTGTGCATATGCAACATTAATTCCTTGTGAAATACAGATACTTGGAATCATGGTAGGCGGTTGTGCAATTGCCATACTAATTATTTTTATATTATCTTCTTCTGCTGCTGCTTTCAACGCACGAGCAATTGCTAACTTTTCTCTAAGCGTAAAGATAAGAGGATTATGCACTGCTCGGTAATTATATAGATCGCAGTCATAAGCAACTCCAACTGAATTTCCGTCATAACCTCTAGGTCCGGCTACAAGACCTGCCTGCCTTGTTCCATGTCCACATCTGTCGTGTGCTGCTCGATCAGGATCTTCTATTATAGTTTCTACAGGTCTAATAATGGTAATTCCATTAGGGAAAATAATATTGGTTCCGGGTGGTATAATTTCTACCTCATGTCCGAGTTCAACTCCTAGAAAATCTCTCCTTCTTTCAAACCTCTCGATTTCAAATTCATCAACCACATCGAAGGCTCCAGAATTATCTAGATTTTCCTGTTCATACGACACCCCTGAATCAATTACAGCCACACCT
>CALKJE010000196.1 GCA_937995675.1 uncultured Saprospiraceae bacterium | reverse complement strand
ACAATGGTGGTATTTTCGAATACACGCGTACTTATGGAGACTATATGTATGGATCGCCTCGTAGCTTAATTCAAGATGAACATCAAAAACATTTGGTAGTAGAATTGGATTACAAAGGAATGTTTAGGGTCAAGTCAGTCAGTGATCACCGAGTGATTTCTGTTTTTATTATGCCTCCAGATATTCAAACCTTACTTGATCGGATTAATAAACGTTATAAAGAAAAGAATTTAGATGCTCGGATCGACACTATCAAAGAACAGATTCAGTTTGCTTGGGCTTACGATTATGTAATTATTAATGATGATTGGGATCAGTATAAAAAAGATATCGATACCATTATTCGAGCAGAAATTTTACGCACCAATGGAATAAGAAAATTATTGACTGATAAGCATAGTACAGATCCAACCTTGAAAAAATCTTCCTGATTTGAGCTTAAAAATAACGCCCATTGCTTATTTGGAGAAAGCCAATGCAACCCTACTGGAATCGGGGGACAAAGTCGTTGAAAAGCAAAGCGAGGAAAACCCTGACGTATCATCACTAACCATTCGCGAGACTCAAAAGTATCTTTGATATTCTCAAAAAAGTACTTAACACGCGATTGAACTTCAACTTTTAAATCAAAACATCCTATGGAAATTATCCGGGAGTATTTTCCCAATCTTACAGAAAAACAAGAAAAACAATTCTCATTATTGGGCGATTTATATGCTGATTGGAACAGTAAAATAAATGTTATCTCTCGTAAGGATATCGATAACCTCTATGAAAGACATATCTTACATTCTTTAGCTATCGCAAAATTTATTAAATTTAGGACAGGTTCTAAAATAGTAGATTTGGGAACCGGAGGTGGTTTCCCAGGCATTCCGCTCGCTATTATGTTCCCTAATGTCAACTTTACCCTTATTGATGGAATTAGAAAAAAGATTACCGTAGTTAACGCAGTAGCGGAAGCGATTGGATTAGAAAATGTATTGGGACTACAGGCACGTGCAGAAGAACTAAAGAAAATGCGATTTGATTTTGTGGTTACCAGAGCCGTAGCTACACTTGATAAATTAAGACCTTGGACACAAAGGTTAGTTCATCAGAAGGATGTTCATCCGATACCCAATGGCCTTATTGCACTCAAAGGAGGTCGAATTAATGCTGAGATTGCCGCCCTTGGTAAAGGAACCTATGTTGAAACCTATCCGCTAAGCGATTATTTCAAAGAAGCTTTTTTTGAAGAAAAATATCTTGTCTATGTTCAAGTTTAACCTAATTATTATGAAGAAAAAACACCTATTTTCTATGTTGCTGCTACTGGTAGGAATCCAGTTATTTGGTCAGCAAACTTTCCCTCGCAACGGGGTATATGACGAGCGAGACGGAGCTTACGCTTTTACCAATGCCACCATTCACACTAATTTTGATCGTGAAATTGAAAATGGAACATTGATTATCCGTAAAGGAAAAGTAGAAGCCGTCGGATCTGGGCTAGCCGTTCCAAAAGGAATGGTTACTATCGATCTAAAAGGAAAACACATTTATCCTTCTTTTGTGGATATCTACAGTGATTATGGTATTCCGGAGGCAGAGAAAAAAAGTAGTGGATCTGGATGGTCTAGAAATCAGCAGATGGTTTCTAATAAATCTGGTGCTTACATGTGGAACCAAGCATTGCAACCAGAGTTTCGATCTCACGAACATTTTACAGTAGATGAAAAAGCAGCTAAAGGCTATCGAGAAATTGGATTCGGTACCGTGTCTGCTCACCGAATGGATGGAATGTCTCGAGGTACCGCTACGGTGGTGACGCTTGGCGAAGATCGTCCTCATAAACTAATTCTTCAAGAGCAATCGGCTCACCATCTTTCTTTCAAAAAAGGAACCTCTACGCAAAGCTATCCAGGATCATTAATGGGAGGTATCGCACTTTTCCGACAAACTTATCTAGATGGTAATTGGTATAAAGGACAAAAAGATGAAACCAATCTTTCATTGGCCGCTTGGAATGATGTGCAGTCTCTGCCCCAAATTTTTGAGACGAGAGAAATCCTAGAAAGTTTAAGAGCTATTAAATTAGGAAAAGAACACAACCATAATTATATCATTTTTGGAAAAGGAGATGAGTATCAACGATTGTCAGAAATCAAAGCATCGGGAAATAGTTTTATCCTCAATTTAAATTTTCCAAAAGCATTCGATGTAGAAGCACCTTATGATGCGCTTCGAGTAGAACTTAGTGATATGAAACACTGGGAACTGGCACCTACCAATCCAGGAGTATTGGCCAAAAATGGTGTGAATGTTATTTTGACAAGTCATGGACTAAAAGATAAAAAAGCATTTCTAAAAAATATTCGCAAAGCAATCGAATCTGGATTTACTACTGAGCAAGCGCTAAAAGCACTTACCCAAGCTCCAGCAAAAGCGCTTAATATTTATGATCAAGTAGGAAGTTTAGAAAAAGGAAAACTAGCCAACTTTTTTATTGCATCTGATGAAATTTTTGCAGAAAAAACAAAAATTCACCATCACTGGATTCAAGGAAAACCTTTTATCTTTTCTAATCCTAATGCTCCTGAAGTTGCTGGAAAATATGATTTAAAAGTAGGCAATAAAACTT
>CALKJE010000195.1 GCA_937995675.1 uncultured Saprospiraceae bacterium | reverse complement strand
AGTTATTTTCTAACGGATCTCTATTAGCATTGTGGCACGCTTGCCTAAATCTTTTATTAGCAGACTGATTATGCTCAATACCATTTTTCCTGTTATGCATCAACACCCTGTCTTCGCCAACAAAATAAGTGTGGAAAGGGTTCCACAGGACACTTGTTAGCGAGCGTTTTGCAAGCAGCTGGATTAAAAGTAGGTTTGTACACCTCTCCTCATTATCGGGATTTTAGAGAACGAATAAAAATCAATGGAGATTTTATCGGTAAAAAACAGGTGGTTAATTTTGTCAAAAATCATAAAAGGCAGATTCGGAAAATTGGTCCCTCCTTTTTTGAAATTACCGTAGCTCTGGCATTTGATTATTTTGCCAAAGAAAAAGTAGATATTGCCATCATTGAGACAGGATTAGGAGGTAGACTGGATTCTACGAATATCATAACTCCTTTAGTTTCAGTGATTACAAATATTAGCTTTGATCATCAACAGTTTTTAGGAGATACTTTACCAAAAATTGCGGGAGAAAAGGCAGGAATTATTAAGCCCAAAACACCTGTGATTATTGGAGAAAAACAACCGGAAGTATTTAAAGTTTTTAAAGAAAAAGCGAAAAAAGAAAAGGCAAAATTATTTTTAGCCAATGATAAGAAAGGCTATGAAGTTGTCTTAGAAAAGGAAACCATCAAACATAGTTTTTATACCATAAAAAAGAATGGAGTAGTCTGGGCAAAAAAACTGCCCGTGAATATACATGGCCCATTTCAATCTAAAAATATTGGAACGGCCTTAATGACCTTAGAAGTTTTAAATTCCATAAAAGATAAATCCCTGCCGTCCATTGATTTAGGAGCGATTAAGAAAGGATTTTCTAACTTAAAGAAGACAACTACTTTTTTAGGACGCTGGCAACAATTAGGTCAAAACCCCTTGATCATTGCCGATAGCGCACATAACGAAGCGGGTTTAAAAAACATCTTTCCAAATCAGCAATTAGCAAAGGTATCTTATAAAAAACTACACATAGTTTTCGGAACAGTGAGTGATAAAGCAGTAGAAAAAGTATTTCCTTATCTGCCACCTGATGCAGATTATTACTTTGTCAAAGCAGATATTCCTCGTGGCTTTAACGCTGCTAAACTTCAAGAAGCAGCCACTAAATTTCAACTAAAAGGAAAAGCCTATTCTTCCGTAAGACGAGGATTGGCGGCCGCTAAGAGAAAGGCGAAAAAAGGAGAAGTGATTTTGATTTGCGGAAGCATTTTTGTGGTGGCCGAAGCGATTTGAGGTTGAAGCGCTTGGATGTTGAAACGCTTCGCTTGTTGAAATGTTGAAGCGCTTCGCTTGTTGAATCGTTGATTTGATTTTAACGTAAAAAACGTAGAAACTATGCTTATGCTTTATTTCTACGTTTTTTACGTTAGACCAATTAAACGATTAAACGATTAAACAAATCAACAAATCAACAAATCAACAAATCAACGATTAAACAAATCAACAAATCAACACCCCAACATCCCTCAAATCTTCCGATCCATCATTCGAATAATTTCCTTCCCTTCGACACTGTTTCGTTCATTCTCTAACAAGATATTATTATCAGGAATAGCCACTGGTGGAATATTTTTAAAGACGATAGAAAAACCTCCATTCTTGGTTCGGATAATTACGACATGGCTAGGAAATCCAATAGTTGAGTTATGAAAAATTGCTTGATTATTTTTCAGCGATTCTAGTTCATAGGCTACTTTTTTGCCAGCAGATTGGGTGACTGCTTCGAAGTAAATTTTATTATCTCTTTCTATCAAAGCCATTTCCTCGGTAAAGATAGATTGGTTGTTTGTATTGGTAAAATTACCAGTCCCTTTAAAATGTCTTGGTGCAACAGATTTCCAAGTCTCGGTAGAAGAACCATTTTTATTATTTGATTTCCATTCTCCTAAGATCCAATCAAAATTTTTCATGGTAACAACATAACTTTCAGCAGAGTGATCTGAATAGTAAGTAATTGTCTGGCCAACTTTAAGAGATTGTGCAACTAGTTTTTTATGGTAACCACCTTCTTTGATCACCCCTCTTGGATTGGCATTTATCTTACGTTGATATTCTGCCATTTGAGGAGAAGAGATGGATTCGTTAGAAGCCAAGAGCGGAAGATCTTCCACTTGACGAGGAATCGCTCCTTGATCTGCTTTTGCCATAGAAGGACTAGGTTTTAAAACTGTCTGACTGATCACAAAAACCAATCCGACCAAAAGCAACACAGAGGCAGCGATAGACATGATTCCTAATCCAGGTAACGATCGGCGACGAGCCACGGGTCGTTCATGTTTATCCAAACGCGCTTCGAGCTTAGTCCAAGCATCACTAGAAGGAGCCGAATCCATTTTTCGTGCATTGCGACCGAAATTTTCAAAAAGTGGATCTTTATTTTCCATTTTTTCTCTTAGTTTTTTCTATTTAGAATGATGATGATTAATGATCAAACTTTTCATTTTCTTTTTTGCTAAAATCAATTGTGATTTACTGGTATTGATACTGATGCCTAATTCCTCTGCAATTTCTCGGTGTTTATAACCTTCTACTACATATAAATTAAAAACCGTTCGATATCCAGTCGGAAGTTGATCAAGTAAAGCAAGAATTTCTTGCGCGGCCATATCATCTTCTACGCTCACATTCGAAGTCAATTCGATATTATCAATTTCTTTAGCAAATTTTAGTTCATTGCGTTTTCGTAGAAACATGAGGGATTGATTGACGATTATTCTACGAATCCATCCTTCAAAACTTCCTGCTCCCCGAAAATCATCAATCTTGGTGAGTACCTTAAACATCCCATCAATCAGAACATCCTCCGCTTCCTGATGGTCCTTCACGTACCGCTTGCAGATACCATACATCTTGGCCGAATAACGGTCAAAGAGATGCTTCTGAGCTTTACGATCCCGACGCTGACAGGCGGCAATGAGTTCTTGTTCTGTCACTGAATTAGTTTTCGATGGATAATTTAAGACCATAAGTACAATCTTATTTACCCTTTAGATGACAAATAGTTGTTCTTTTGGTGGGTAGTTAGTAAAAAAAAACGATTTTCAGTAAAAAATATCCTTAAAATCATGGTTTTTAATAAAAAAATGAAATCTTTGGCGCTGCTCTAACCACTACCAAAATTTCTTCACCTTGACTTTTTTATTATGGAGTTAAAAAATGATCAATACCAAATTACGGGTGGTGTTAATCCCTTAGATTTGGTCGCGCAGTATGGTGGTCCACTGTATGTGTATGACACGGCGATTATGGATCGCCAATATCAACAACTTTACAATGCTTTTTCAGTTCCTAAACTGAAATTAAATTACGCTTGTAAAGCATTAACGAATATCAATGTTTTAAAATATTTTAAATCTCTTGGCTCCGGATTAGATACGGTTTCTATTCAAGAAGTGTGGATGGGATTAAAAGCGGGATTTGCGCCAGAAGATATTATCTACACGCCTAACTGTGTATCGATGGAAGAGATCGGAATGGCGGTACAAGAAGGGGTGAAAATTAATATTGATAATACGAGTATTCTAGAAGAATTTGGTCAGACCTTTCCAGAGGTACCGGTTTGTATCCGAATTAATCCACACATCATGGCAGGTGGTTCTTCTAAAATTTCGGTTGGACATATTGATTCTAAATTTGGAATTTCAGTTCATCAGATTCCTTTGGTCCATCGATTGGTGAAAGCAACGGGATTAAAAGTGGAAGGAATTCACATGCATACTGGATCAGATATTTTGGATGCTCGGGTGTTTTTGCAAGGAGCAGAAATTCTTTTTCAAGTAGCAGAAGATTTTAAAGACTTGAGTTATATCGATTTCGGATCTGGATTTAAAGTGCCTTACAAAGAGGGAGGTATTGCCACAGATATTGAGGATTTGGGTGAAAAGCTTTCTGAACGTTTTAATGTTTTTACAAATAAATATGGACGGGAACTTACCTTGATGTTTGAACCTGGAAAATTTTTGGTAAGCCAGTCTGGGTACTTTTTTGTAAAAGTTAACGTGGTAAAACAGACTACTTCTACTGTTTTTGCTGGTGTAGATTCAGGATTGAATCATTTGATACGTCCGATGTTTTATGATGCTTATCATGAAATTATCAATGTAAGCCGGCCAACTGGAAAACAGCGAATTTATACTGTAGTTGGATATATTTGTGAAACTGATACTTTTGGCGTAAACCGTCGACTGACGGAAGTGCAAGAGGGAGATATTTTATGTTTTAAAAATGCTGGTGCATATTGTTCCATGATGGCCAGTAATTATAATTCACGTTATCGTCCTGCTGAAGTAATGGTCCACGATGGAGTTGCACACCTGATTCGGGAGAGAGATTCCTTTGAAGATCTATTAAAAAAACAAGTGGATTTAAATATTTTTGAACCTATAAAAATAACATAAATGGTACGTCTAATAGTTTTATTAATTAGTAGTTGTTTAATTTTTGGTGCTTGTAAATCAAAACCTAAAACCACGGAAGCTGTTCCCAAAACGGATCAGACAGAAACGGTGGGTAAGACCAAATCTTTAGATAACGCTGATGTAAATCTTATTGGTTTTAAAGACAATAAAGCAGTGACCGCCAGTGGGAGAATAGTCGATATTCCTGGACTGACGGACGAGAAACAAAGTACCTATTTCTTAGTCCGCCATGCTGAAAAAACCTCTGAAAAGCCAAACCCTGGATTAACGGATGCTGGAATGGCACGTGCTGCAAAATTGGCGGCCTTATTAGATGATCTTAAAATCGATCAGGTGATGAGCACCGATTATAAGCGAACACAGGATACGGCAGCTCCTTTGGCCAAAGCCAAAAAACTAGCTATTCAATCTTACGACCCTGGTATGCAAAAAGATTTATTTACGGACCTTTCTGTTTTTAATAAACAAAACGTCTTGGTCGTAGGGCATTCCAATACAATTCCAAAGCTTGCAAACATTTTAATTGGAAAAGAAGTAATTGCAGAATATGACCATGAAGATTATTCCAATTTATTAATCATTTCCATTAGTCAGCCAGGTGTGGCTACTTATGAAAGATTTCAATTTTAAGAACGCTACTAGCTTCTTGCTAGTGACTTCTTGCTTCCATTTGTCGCAATTACCATCGTGATAGTATCGCGATTAAAATGAGCAATCGGCAAAAAACTGATTTACTAAATATATGAATAATCAATCTGAGCGCAATAATTTACCGAAATGGCCGGTAGCGCTCTTGACGGTTTTGGCATTTGTGATTATGTTAGTGAGTGGATATGCTCAACTTGCTGATCCTGTATTATTGGAAAATTTAGTGTTAGAAGATGGTGTTTTAGAAAATTTAACAGCGATACTTTTATTGCTGGGAGGAGGCTTCGTGTTTTATCGTTTTTTTAAAAATAAAAAGGACAAAGGGATTTGGTGGAAAGTATTTCATGTTGTTTTTGGATTAACGTTATGGTTTGGTTTTGCTGAGGAGATATCTTGGGGCCAACGAATCATCGGTTTTGATACACCCGTATTTTTTCAAAAACACAATAAACAATATGAAGTAGGGATTCATAATTTAACCTATGGAGAATTCAGTATCAATCGATGGATTTTTTCTTTTGGTTTGTCTATTGGTATTGGTGTCTATTATTTATTTTTTAGAATTTTAAATTACCGAGTTGGGTGGATCGGGAACTTGACGAAACAACTCGGTGTTCCTATTCCAAAGTGGAATCAAACCCTAATTTTATTGGCAAGTGCCATTTTGATTCTTTTTATTGATCACGATAGAAAATGGGAAATCTTCGAATGTATATTTGTTTTGGTTTTTATGTTGACGCTTTATGAATCGGAGTTTGATTAGAAGAAATTCCTTTTGTAAGATAGATTGAAACCAGAAGCTTATACTATAAACCGACCTAACTTTGCCTTGTAAATGATTCCTAAAATGCGTATTCACACCTTCATCAAATGAATTATAAAATTATTCATGACGAAAAAAAGCTACTTGAATTTATCGATTGGCTCCCAGAATTAGCGCCTGACGAAAAATTTTATTGTACGCTTTTTGCTCGAAAAAAGTACGCTCCAGAAAGCAATCTAAAAACGGATAAATCTAAAATTAAAAGATTTCTAACAAAAAAAGAACACCTCTTTAATAAGCTAAGACAATTAGAAGTGGAGGAAGGTGCTTATCAAGTGGCGGGACGACCGGCTCCTCAAGAATCATTAGCTGTTTATATTAATCCCAATTCTAGAAATCTTCGGTTGGCTGCCTTTGAAGGTATTATCGAATTAACCAAATTATTAAAAGACGGCAGCAAACATTTCGATCCACAATCGGAGATGATGACGGTCATTCATAATACAGTGGGACGAAAAATCTACCTTGATTTTGATCTAGATTATAAACCATTCGATCCTGCTCAACTCGATGCATTTATTAATCGAGATGCAGTGGAAATTCTTGAAACAAGAGGTGGTTATCATCTTTTGGTCAACCTTAAAAAAATTGCTCCAGAATTTAAACCTACTTTTTATAAAGGTCTAATGTCTTTAGATGTCGATCAAACAGGGGATCAATTATTGCCAATTCCCGGCTGTACACAAAGGAACTATATTCCGCATTTTTTGATTTAAGATAATATGCGAAAAGAAATATTAAAATACTTAGAAGACCTAGAAATAAAAGAAGGAATCAAAATTCTTCTAGCAGTAGAGAGTGGAAGTCGTGCCTGGGGTTGTCCTTCGCCGGATAGTGATTATGATGTCCGAATTATGTTTATTCGTCCAAAGGAATCCTATTTATCTATTGTCAAACCTATTGAAGATTTAAATATTTTTTATGGTGAATTACTAGATATTAACGGATGGGATATTCGAAAAACTTTTGGGCTTATTCGAAAATCCAATGCGACTCCTTTTGAATGGTGTCAGTCTCCAATGATTTATTTGGAGCGAGATGGGTTTAGTAAAACAGTCTTGGATCTATGTCGTCAATATTTCCGGCCTTATCACGCAGTAAATCACTATCGAGGAATCGCAAAAAATAGTTATAAATTAAACCCGTTAACTGAGACGATTAAGCTCAAAAAACTGTTTTATGTACTTCGTCCTTTACTTGCTGCAAAGTGGATTTTAGATAAGAAGACGGTTCCACCAATGGATTTACCAAATTTGATGCAGGAGATTGAGGATGAAAAGGTTCTTAATCGAATTAAGGAACTACTAGCTTTTAAAGCAACGGCCAACGAGGATTATGTACATACGCTCGAACCATTACTAAAGGAATATATCGTCAGTCTTTTTGAATTGGTAGAATCTGCCAAACTAGAAAATCCAAAAGAAATGGAAAGTCATGAATCACTAGATCTTGTTTTCCAAAAACTATTAATAGACAAATCATGACCATTGCTGACCTTAAAGAAAAGAATCTTATTCTCCTCGAGTGTATTTCAGGAAGCAAGGCGTACGGATTAGATACGCCGACTTCAGATACCGATATTCGAGGAGTTTTTTATTTACCACGTGATCAATTTTATGGTTTAAATTATATTCCACAAGTTTCAGATGCCACCAATGATACGGTTTATTACGAACTAGGTAGATTCATTGAATTACTAGGGAAAAATAATCCGAATATTTTAGAATTATTAGCGACACCTGCAGATAAAACATTGATTCGTCATCCGATTATCAATAAGATTAAGTCAGAAATATTTTTATCCAAAAAGTGCAAGGATGCGTTTGGTGGGTATGCTTTTACCCAGATCAAAAAGGCAACGGGGTTGAATAAGAAGATCATGAATCCGATGGGAAAACGGAAGAAGACCGTACTAGAATTTTGCTACCTGTTGCGTGCTCAAGGTTCTATTCCTTTGTCTAAGTGGTTAGAAGAGACGGGACGTCAGCAGGAAAATATCGGATTGGTTAGTATTCCACATTTTCGAGATACCTTTGGTTTGTACTATGATGAAGATGGAACTAAAAAATATGCGGGTGTAATGAAAAAAGAAAATGCGAGCACCGTTTTATTAAGTAGTATTCCAAAACAAGAAGCACCGATCAATCACCTCCATTTTAATCAAGATGGCTATACCAAATATTGCAAGGATTATAAAGAATATTGGGAATGGGTTGACAAACGAAATGAAGCACGATATCAAAATACCATTGAGTCAGGAAAAAACTACGATGCTAAAAATATGATGCATACTTT
>CALKJE010000194.1 GCA_937995675.1 uncultured Saprospiraceae bacterium | reverse complement strand
TTGAATCGTTGAATCGTTGAATCGTTGAATCGTTGAATCGTTGAATCGTTGAATCGTTGAATCGTTGAATCGTTGAATCGTTGAATCGTTGAATTTCTTGTATATAAAATATAGTTATTTCACTTACTAGAAAAATATTTTTAAAATTTTGTTTGAAAAAGATATTCCTAAAAAATAGCCATGATCCTCATTTCACAAAAGAAGAAAAAACAAAATACCATCTCACAAAAAATCTACCCGGCCTAAATCTATAATCAAAGCAATTGAAAACGAAACGATTCAACAAATCAACGATTCAACAAGCGAAGCGTTTCAACACCTTATCAATTATCCAACACCAACCCTAACACCTTATCAAAAATCCTAGAAATAATCCGTCGCTCTTTCGTAATGATATTTGCGGTGCCTTGCATTTCTTGTCGAAAAGGAATTGTTTTTTTATAAGTCGTAATCATTTCCTTAGGCATATCGATCATCACTAGGTATTGTCCATCTGCTTCGGGGATCAAAGATACTTGCGCTACCTTGGCGTTGACGGCTCCAAATTCTTGATAAGGAAAACCATCTAAACGAATTTTAGCGGGCATTCCTTCGATAATTTTACCAGCCCCTCTACGCGGTAACAAAGCTCGGCCGATTAATTTTTCATTGGTAGACTCAGGGACAATAGTGAGGATCGTTTCGTTCTCTTGCACAAACTGTTGTGCCGCAAGTACGCGTGTCGTCGCGACTTTTCCTGCGATCGGTGCGGTGATAATAAACTTTCTTTTCCATTCTCTGATGGCTTCTTTTAAACCAGCAATCCCTTCGTTAACTCCCAGACTTTGATCATAATCTGTATTCTTTTTTCCTTCTTTAAAATCTAGTACTGCCAATTGCAATTCTTCGATTTTAATATTATTACTAATCAATTGATTTTGTAAACCTTCCAATTTTCCTCTCGCAGTCAGATAAGCTTCTTCTGCAATTTCTACTGCTTCCATACTTACGCTACCATCCGCGAGTAAATCTTTTTGTCTCGTTCTTTTTTTATCAGCAACTGCCAACATTTCCTTTAGCGTGTTTTCTTGTTTTTGTAATGCTTGGTTTAGTGCTTGTACTTGTTCTATCTGCCGTTGAATAATCGTAGTTTTTTTATCGACGGTTGCTACATTCAAGTCAAAACGATAGGCCGACCATTGACGAACAAAATTTGCATAAATTGATTCGAGATCCCCTAATGCTAAATTTTTAGGCGGTGTAATCTGAGCTAAAGGAATATTCTTTTGATCAATATCTTTTAGAAAATTTTCAAGTTGATCAATCGATTTTTTTTCAGCATTATTGTCTAGAACGATAATATCCTGACCCGCTTTAACCACCGCACCATCTGCCACAGACAGCTCTGCAATTTTTCCATTTGATCTGGCTACTACTCTTACAGGAGGATTTTCGGTGGTAAGTGTGAGTCGGGCAGGAATAATATCCGGATACTTGATTATCCAACTCAAAGCAAGTAATCCCACGGTAACAATCAAAATCATGACCATTCCCCAATGCAAAAGCCACCCCGGTGGATGTCCCATGATTTGTAATAAATCATAGTCCTCTCGGAGTTTAATTTCATTGGCCGCCTTTTTAAGCTCTGCTTCTTCCATTGATCTAAATTGAATAGATAATATTTTTCAGTTCTTAACTTCCTAGTTCGAGTTGATTTTTAACTAAAGTAAAATAGGCTCCTTTTTGAGCAACTAGTGTTTCGTGATCTCCTTCTTCGATCAGATTACCATCTTCCAACACTACAATTTTATCTGCATTCTTTACCGTACTTAATCGATGGGCAACGACGACAACCGTTCTTCCTTGAAAAAAATCGTCCATGTTTTCCATGATTTTCTTTTCATTCCGTGCATCCAACGCATTGGTCGCTTCATCAAAAAATAAGATATCTGGATCTTTATAAACCGCACGAGCAATTAGCAATCGTTGTCGCTGTCCTTGACTGATTCCGTTACCACGAGCACCGATCATCGTATTATAACCCAATGGTAAAGATTCTATATATTCTTGAATGTTAGCAATACCAACAGCACGTAGTAGTTTGACTCGATCTGGATGTTGATCACATTCACTGATATTATTGGCAATCGTATCTGAAAAAATAAACCCATCTTGTTTTACTGCTCCACAGATGCCTCTCCAGTTTACTTTATTGAGGTTATTAATATTGACTCCACCAATTTTTATCGTTCCTTCTGAAGGTGCATAAAATCCTAATAATAATTTTATTAATGTAGTTTTTCCGCTACCACTGGTCCCGACGATGGCAGTGACTTTTCCTCGAGGTATTTCTAGATTTATATTTTTTAAAACTGGAGCAGAAATAGGATTATAACTAAAGGTCATATTCTCAATCATAAAATTACCAGTAGTCGGCATCACATTAATTTGTCCTCCCATCTCAGCCTCTTCTTCTTTTTCATGTATTTCACCCAAACGATCCAAACTGATTTGAGCATCTTGTGCACTTCGAATAAAAGTAATTAATTGAGTAAGTGGTGTATTGAGTTGTCCAATGATATACTGCACAGCCAGCATCATCCCTAGTGTCATCTGTCCATCGATTACTGCTTTGGCAGCAAAAAATGAAATAAGAATATCTTTTAGTTGTGTAATAAATCCTGCACCGATATCCTGATACTGGGTGATACGTAAAGATTTCATTCCGACATGAAATAGTCTCGCCTGTATATTGGTCCACTGCCAGCGCCGTTTCTTCTCACTGTTTTGCAATTTTATTTCTTCCATCCCTTGGATGAGTTCGATCAACGCGTTACGATTGTCAGCAGCATGCTCAAAATTCTGGTAATCAACTGTTCTTCTTTTTTTCAAAAAAATGGTTACCCAGAAAACATATAAAATACTAGAGATCAAAAAGATGAAAAAGATCAACCTATTATAAATCAATAGAACGATACTAAATACGATGATATTGAAAAAAGAAAAAATAGTAACTAAGGTCGAATCCGTCAAGAATCGTTCAATTCGATCATGGTCATTAATCCGTTGTAGTAAATCTCCAGTGGACTTAGCGTCAAAAAAGCCAATGGGTAACCGAATTAATTTCATCAAAAAGTCTGCGATCAGACTCACGTTGATCCTAGTTCCTATATGTAAGAGTATCCAGCTCTGAAGGAATTGCACCATAATCCTTCCAAGAAAAATCATCAACTGTCCAATCAGGATCAGATATATAAAATCAATGTCCTGATTTTCGATTCCAATATCGACCAATGCTTGGGTCAGAAAAGGAAAAATTAATTGGAAAATACTGGCTAATAAAAGACCGATAAGTAACTGAGCGACCAGTTGCTTGTAGTTCAGCAAGTATTTAAATAAAAACCCAAATCCAGTTCTATTGACCTTTTCTCCTTCTTCTGCAAGGAAGTCTGGACCTGGTTCTAGCATTAAGGTGATTCCTGTTTCTCCGTTTGACAACCATCCTCTCTCAAAAGCCTTTCGCGTTAGTTTAAGCTTTCCTTTGGCAGGATCAGCTACCCAAACATGTTTTTCATTTATCTTATGAACGACGATAAAATGTCGCTGTTGCCAATGTACAATACAAGGCAGGCCTACTTGCAAGAGTGAAGCCTCTTCTTCATCTTCATGGTCAAAAGGTATCCGTAAGGCTAGGGTTTGCATACCAATCTGCTCTGCGGCTTCACTGATTCCCATCAAAGACACTCCTTCTCGATCGATATAACTTTTATCTCTCAATGTTTGTAATGAGAAGGTTTTACCATAATACTCAGCAATCATTTTTAAGCAGGTAGGACCACAGTCCATGCTGTCATATTGCCGATAAAATGGAAACTTCTTTTTAAACATCATCCTCAAATATAAGGAATGGTGATTACAAATATGGTTTTATGGTGTATAAACAAAAGAAAAGGTTTACTAAACGACTAGCGTCCAGTAAACCTTTTGAAAAAATATTTTTAAGCTGTTCGTTAACTTAAAACAAACCTGTTAATAGGACCATAAATCATGTTCCCAGTTAAAGATTTCTTGTTTGATCTTGTCAGCTTCTAGCAGTAGATCGACTCCAGAGTACGTATCTTGTAAACGATAATCATGTACGTTAGAAGCTTTCATAATATAGCTAGAAAAGAAACGCATTTCGAAGGTATCTTCCCAAGTCATTGGGGCAGCATCATTACCTTGGTTAAAGACTTTATGGCGAGCGAGAATCTCACGACATTCCGGATAATAAGCCCAGAACATAGGCTTTTCATAACGAAAGTTACCATTTTCATCTTTAACATCGATCATAGGAGCAATTCCTAAGATACGAGCTTGTAAAGTAGAAGTTTGCTCATCAAAGAACCAAACTTCCTTAATTCGAAAGCGATTTACATCTTCTGGATTCAATTCATTACGAACAACCTGAATCTGCTCTTCGTAAGTCTCCGGATCGAAGGTAATTACAGTATCAGCAGTAGCACCCATGGTGGCTACTTCATCAGCGGGCAGAGACGCAGAGAATTTATCATCCTCTGTACTATAAACGGTGATATCACCATTAACAGCAGCATCCATTAAAATTGAGAAGAAAGGCATTTCAGGATACGCGAAAGGAAGATTCATCTTCTCTCGAATATCAATTACTCGCCAAACACGCTTTTCCCAGAAAACATCTGCTTCTCGAATAGGCTGGTATGGCAATACCATTCTTTCGTCAATGATTCTTTTTTCAACAATATCATCCAACGGTCGATCACCATCCGGGTCACTCGCCTCTGTACGTGGCGTATCCGGAATTTGAGCGTAGGATTTGGTAGAGAAAAGAATCATCCCCAAAAAACATAAACTTAAAATTTTCACATAGATCTTCATAACAAACAGTTATTAAGAGTTTGTCTAAACTTCCATTAATTGACTGCAATTGGCAAATTTAATTCTGAATTTCGTTAAAAAGCCTCGCCGATGCTTAGACATCGTCTATGTTTTTTGCCTCATTCAGAATTAAATTTTCTCAATTTCGCACAATCATGAAAATTTAGACAAGCTCAATGATTATTTAATCTTAAATACCATGGAGTTGATCTTACGACCTGCAGAATCACCAGGGCATTTAGCTTTTACATTATCAAAGTAATAAGTATCA
>CALKJE010000193.1 GCA_937995675.1 uncultured Saprospiraceae bacterium | reverse complement strand
ATAAATTTCTAACTAAGTAAAGGAATGATAGCCACTAAGGCACCAAGACACAAAAAGATTAAAGACTTTTCAAAAATAAAATCTTAGTGCCTTTGTGCCTTCGTGGCAATATCATTAATTCTTTCGTTTTTTTTGGACAGTATCACTAAGTGTGTCATTTTGCCAGCCCGCACCTCGATCCTAAAGGAAGCCCTACCCGCTGAAACACTTTAACTGAACAGTCTCTTTTTTATTAAAAACTCAATTTTCTGCTTTTTCCATTATCCTCAAATAATTCTACCGCTGCTCCTTCTGGAACAATGAACTTTCTCGAAGACTGTGATAAATATCCACTTCCTCGATAAAATTCTATTTTATAAGAAGCTCCGTTTTGCGGAGAAACGATGGCATACGTTTCATTGGCTGTCGGAGTAATTACTTTATTTTTTGAAGACTTAGAAAAACTCCGTATAGCGGATCGATTACGAGTAGCGAGCCAAGTAGTTGTTCCATCTTCTGTAATTATTTCAGCCAAAGCTTTCGCATCTTTATTGACAAAGAAACCTGATTCGGCAACCGTTTGTGGTTGAAAATTTCCTTTACCATTTCCGAGTAGTACGAGTCCACGGGAGGCATCATATCGTCCTGCCATGATCTCGGTACTATAAGAATTGCCGACCATGATAATATCCATAAATCCATCCTGATTGAGATCGGTCGTTTGGATTCCGTACATGGGCGCGACCTGTGCTTCCATTGGTAAGGCGTGGACTTTGAATTTTCCATTGCCTTGATTTTCGATATAGCTGGTGGCGAATGTTTCACTTTTCAGAAGCAGGGCATCCGAGAGTTCTGCTTTGGTAAATGAACGGTCAAAAGGAGTACTTCCAAATTCCGTATAGGTTTTAAAGCGAACTCGCATAGAATTGATTTGCTTGATCAGCATGTCTCTAGAATGCGCAATATAATTGGTGCCTTCCATGTAGTGACAAAGCACTGGATCGATGCGACCATTCTTATCAAAGTCTTTTCCATAAACACAAACAGGTTGATCAGGAGAAGCTTGGTAACGGCTATTTAATCCTAAATTTCCAGCTACATAATCAAGGTCTCCATCCTGATCAAAATCGGCGGCAGCAATACTATTCCACCAGCCTCCTGAATTTGTGATTTCTGTTTTGTTGAATCTTCCTTTGTTGTTTTTTAAAATAGTAAGTGGCATAAATTCACCGACTAGAAAAAGGTCTAGGTCGTTGTCATTATCCGTATCTGTCCAAAGTGCTCCGCTGACCATTCCAAGTTTTCCTTGGTCAGGTAATTGATCAGAGACATCGACAAAATTGACTTGGCCATCTTTAGTGTCATTTCTTAATAAATAAGATTTTGGTATCGTCGGGTAGGCGCCCGGATTTATACGACCTGCGACAAATAAATCTAAGTCTCCGTCTTGATCATAGTCTGCCGCTGTGACAGATGCGCCGCTGCTATTGACAACGGGCATGCTGTTGACATGAGAGAAGTTTCCTTGTCCATCGTTGAGATAGAGTCGGTCTTGGTATTTTTCTTTTTGATTTTGATAATTGGTTCCGCCGCTGACGACGTAAAGATCTAAATCTTGATCTTGATCGGCATCGAATAGGAGCGCGCCCATATCGTGTAATTCGGCGTCCGCTGGAAAGTCGGTTTCGGTAAAAGTTCCATTGTTATTTTGTAAAAATATTTTCCCATTAAAACCTGCGGAACCACCTACAAAAAAATCTTCCTTTCCATCTCCATTGATGTCTCCCACTGCTAGGCTAGGACCATTTTGAGAATGCTTATGGGGTAGAATAGGTTGTACCTTAAAGTCTACAAAATCTTTTTCTTGATGAATATAGTTTACGCCAAGGTCTGTGGTCGAAAGTAGGGAAGCGACCGATGGAGTAGTGGCGTTATTTTTTAAGTTTGGTTGATAATCAATCGTTAGGGTTTGGTTGACGGCAAGGTTGGTTTGTAATTGTTGAGTGCCATTGGGCCAAGTGATGATCAGACTGTCTACTTGCGAAATATCTCCTAGGCCAAAATGTTGGATATTTTCTACGGTAGATAAATAACCACGATAAGGAGAAATAAAACGATGTTGTTTTTTACCTTTATATACTAGTTGGATTTTCGCTCCGATGGCGTTAGCATTCCCACTATTATTTAGATTTAATTTTATTCTCAAAAAATTAGAGGCATTCCGCAATTCGTCGGTGTAAAGATTGTTTTGATAAACATAGGCGCGTTCATCAATATTATTTATTACTAAATCCAAATCACCATCATTGTCAAAATCTGCATAGGCTGCTCCATTTGAATAAGTCGGCAAATCAAAACCCCAATCTTCTGTTTTATTTTCAAAAGGAAATTTACCTTCATTTTTAAACATAAAATTTGGCATCTTAATCTCTGGCATCTCTTTGAGTTTTGCCATCATTTTTTTTCGTTTGGATTCTTCCGTTCCGATGGCAGAAGAAGTAAGCTGCCTACTAAAAGTGGCAAAATCCATGTTGGTAATATCTTGACGATAACCATTGGTCACAAATAAATCTTGCCAGCCATCATTGTCAAAATCTGCAAAAAGCGTACACCAACTCCAATCGGTCCGATCTACGCCTGCGAGTTGTCCGACTTCGCTAAACGTTCCATTACCATTATTTATCTGGAGCGTGTTGCGA
>CALKJE010000192.1 GCA_937995675.1 uncultured Saprospiraceae bacterium | reverse complement strand
ATGGTGGACTTCTGGGGAAGCAACGTAAAATTGGATTTGTTTAATTCCGTATTTGGAGGGAATCCTTATGATAGTAACGACCCTGAATTATTTATTGCACATGGTACGTTAGATCCGACCGTCCTGTTTTCAGAAGGCACCGAGTTAGATAGTATCTACAACACATTAGGAATTTACCACGAATTTGTCCCATTGGTCGAAGAAGGTCATGGTGCATGGGAGGCCACCGTCAATAACGAAAGCTTATCAAAAATGACTTTTGACTTTTTAGTGGAAAGACAAGAGTTGAGGGTCGAATAAATACTTGAGTTAGGAACAAAGGCTAAAACAAAAAATAGCTGTTGGTTAAATAATGGAGCGGTTACTTTTTAATTTCTGTGTGATAATCTAAAAATGCAGCTAGTTGGCCTGTTTGCTGGTTGACTAGTTATAATGTAAAATACGATTGAGGGAAGCTAACTAGCCAACAGGCCAACTAGCTAACCAGCAAAAAATGGACACCATATCTATTTTTCTAAAAGTTACCGTACTATTATTAAAAGAGTGCTCCTTAAAAAGAAGTTCGTATTTTAGCCCTTCGTAAGTGCTCGGCTTTCGTGTCAACTACAAAAAAAACATGCTTCAAAAAAATTACCTTTATTCCTTCACTTACGACAATACTGAACACGAACTTTCCAATCTAGAAGCCAGAGCTATCTTTAACCAAGAAGCGACCGACAAAATTATTTTTTCTAAAATAAAAGTAAATCCATCGAGTAGTGCGTTTATAAAAAATAGATTAGAAATTATTTTATCTTCTGAAAATTACCCTTCCTTAATCGAAGAAATTAAAAAGAAAAAAATAGCCATTGAAGGCTTTAAGGTAGAATATTTCGTCATCAAAGGCGATCCCACCAAGTACCCACAGCGACTAGAAAAACTAAAAGATATCGGATATAGCATCGAAGGTGATCCCGACTATTATCATCCGACCACCACTTTTGGATTGTGCTGGCACGACGGCATTTGGTATTTTGGTCTCTTAATTAAGGATAAATTTGATTGGCAAAAACATCAAAAAAAGCCCTGCGCTTATAGCAATTCGATTCATATAAATATTGCCAAAGCCCTGGTCAATATAGCAGGACAAGCCAAGCAAGAGAAAACTTTACTCGATGCCTGTTGTGGTGCTGGGACGATCTTATTAGAAGCCTGTTTTGCAGGAAGACAAATCGAAGGTTGTGATATCAACTGGAAATTATGTCGAGATGCTCGAATAAATATTGCCCACTTTAATTATTCTACCACGATCTATCGCTCCGATATCAAAGATATTTCCAAAAGATATGATGCCGCCATTATCGACTTACCCTACAATTTATTAAGCGCCGCCACCAACCAAGATTTAAAACATATCCTTACCGCTTCCGCAAAAATAGCAGATCGCCTAGTCATCGTATCTACCTCAGATATCACCAACATCATCCAAGACATCGGATTCCAAATAATAGATTATTGCCCAGTCCCAAAAAAAGGAAACCTAAAATTTATCCGAAAAATATGGGTTTGTGAAAAAGAATAATTTATCAAAATACACATTCTAATTCTCCATCCCTAAAATACACATAACCTTCACAATACCTGCCAGCCTGAAGGAAAGATCTATACGATAAAAGGTCTTCCGAAACGAGTTCGGAACCGGTCCTGCGCGAAAAAAAACAATAAAAGATTTACACGCTAAAAGATTTACACGATAGAAGGTCTCTGCGTCTTTGCGCCTCCCGCAAAGCGGGACAGGTCCTGCGAGAAAAAAATACGATAAAAGGTTTACACGATAAAAGGTCTCTGCGCCTCTGCGCGACAAAAAATAATAAAAGATTTACACGATAAAAGATCTCTGCGTCTCTGCGCCTCTCGCAAAGCGGAACCGGTCCTGCGGGAAAAAAACACGATAAAAGATATACACGCTAAAAAATCCGCACAACCTGTCTCGCAATAAAGCGAGATCCAACAACCAAAAAATCCACACATCATCAGGAACCATTCCCAAAATTATTTTGTATTATCACCATACCAAATATTCACCAACAAAAAAAGCAATGATTACCGGAAAAACCCTGATTGATCTAGGATTTAAACCGAATAAAAGATTTCCAGCCATCGTCGCGTACTGCAACCAACATCAGTTGAGTGGAGTAGCCCTAGAAGACTATGTCCGCTCTCAAATACCTGCAGAGATCACCCCTTTTGAAAAACCTTTATCCTACCACAAAAATATCCGTGCCACTTCCCCCAACGAAACCACCAATGTCGAAAAAGTATTCGCTACGATGGAGGAGTTGATGAAGACACCCACGCTAGTACACGGCGCCGTCATGCCCGATGCCTGTCCCACCGGACCCGTAGGGCAGATTCCCGTAGGAGGAATCGTCGCGGCAGAAAATGCCATCCATCCAGCCATGCACAGTGCTGATATTTGTTGCTCCGTGATGATGACCAACTTAGGAAAAATCGATCCTAAAAAAGTATTAGACAAAGCCCATTCCGTCACCCATTTTGGTCCTGGCGGAAGAAAAGACCTCTTCGACTTACCAGAAGAAATTCGACAACGGATGAAAAAGAATCCGTTTTTAGACAACGATAAATCTGTTTCCCTCGCCAAAAAACATCTAGGAACCCAAGGCGATGGCAACCACTTTCTCTACGTCGGACAACTAGCATCCACCGGAGAAACCATCATCGTTACACACCACGGTAGTCGAGGACTAGGCGCTCAACTCTATAAAGACGGCATGCGCCTCGCTGAAAAATTTAGAAAAGAAATCTCTCCTCAAACCAATCCCGCCAATGCTTGGATTCCCTATGATACCGAAGAAGGAAAAGCCTATTGGGATGCCTTACAAGTCATTCGTGAATGGACCAAATACAATCATGGTGTCTTACATGATGTTACCAGTCGTCGCCTACATATCGATCCCGTCGATCGTTTTTGGAATGAACATAATTTTGTTTTTAAAGACGAAAATTTATTCTACCACGCCAAAGGAGCCACTCCGCTTGCCGATAAATTCGTTCCAGATAGTCACCAAGGATTACGGCTCATTCCTTTAAATATGCGCGAACCCGTACTTGTCGTCAAAGGCGATACCACCACCGAAAATCTAGGTTTTGCACCACATGGCGCCGGACGTAACGTAAGCCGTCGTGCCCATAAAAAAAGCAAAGGTGATCGAAAAATAAAAGACATTTTTAAAGAAGAAACCAAAGGATTAGATGTTCGCTTTTTCTCAGGTCATATCGATATCTCCGAATTACCCAGCGCCTACAAAAATGCCCAAGCCGTCCAAGAACAAATGGAAGAATTTAAGCTAGGCAAAGTCGTAGACAAAGTCTTACCCTATGGCTGCATCATGGCCGGGGACTGGCAAAAAGACGCTCCTTGGCGCAAAAAAAATAAAGCCCGTGACGAACGAGCCGCTAGAAAAAAAGAGAACAACAAAAGAAAAAGAGGCCGAAAAGGAAGAAAATAGAACAGATTTTAATTTTCATTTTTATTAATCAAAAAAAATCAAGAAGTTTGAAGGAAATTCCCAGAAATTGTAAATTAACCAATTAATTATCAAAAATAAAAAATGAAAAAAATCCTTCTCCCATTGCTCATTCTCACCATCTTTTGTTCTCAACAAGCCGAAGCCCAAACTTGGACCCGAGCGGTAGGTCTACGACTAGGTTTTCCCAACTCGATCACTTACAAACATTTTCTTACCGAAAAAGCTGCCGTTGAAGGTATCTTAGGAACAAGAGGATTTCTTGGTTTTAGAACCACAACTCTTGCCGGCGCTTACCAAATTCACAATACCTTATTAGATGACGATTTTGGAGAATTACGTTGGTATTTTGGAGCAGGAGGTTCCCTAAATCTTTCTAATTATAATCGGGTCTTTGTCGGAAATCCTGGACGATTTTCTATCGGTGCACAAGGCTATATCGGTGTAGACTATAGTTTTAATGGTGCTCCCATCAACGTTAGCCTAGACTGGGTTCCTACCTTCCTTTTTCTAGGAAGAGGAGACGGCTTTAGCGGCGAATATGGAGGTTTGGCCATCCGGTATATTTTTTAATAGAAAATATTTATATCCTCTATTTTTTGAAAAAAAGATTTAAATGTTTATTCCCAAATAAGCCAGCTAGGATCCCCACGAAAGTATCCGCGAAAGAAGTGCTATGTGCCTGCATGTTTTAAAAAATATAATGAAGTTGTTTAATAATTCCAAAAGCAGCCGAGAGTTAGAGAAAATTATTCAGATTTAGCCTCTTTTTTGAGTGAATAGCCGCGCTATTGACGAAAAAAAAGGCGACGAGATGAAGAATTTTATCAGCTCGTAGGCAATTT
>CALKJE010000191.1 GCA_937995675.1 uncultured Saprospiraceae bacterium | reverse complement strand
CTGGTTATAACGAAGAGTTGATTGAGCGTAACGAGCTGAATACTACAGGAGTATTGTACTACCAGTTAGAGACAGCAACGGAAACAGCGACTAAGAAAATGATCTTAGTGAAGTAATACCGAACAGTTATTTGCCGAAAGGCGAATTGAAATATAAATTATAAGTCATCCCGAATTTTGGATAAAACCGAGATTCGGGATTTCTATTTTTTAGAAAAAGGAAATCTCATTTTAAAATAGATTAATCTTCCTTTAAGTTTCTTGCTATTCCAAATTCTAATCCTCTTAATTCTGCTAACCCTTTTAATCTACCGATTCCAGAATATCCAGGGTTGGTAGCTTTTTCTAAATCATCTAACATTTGATGTCCATGATCAGGTCTCATAGGTATTTTATCATCAAGCCTATTTGTTAGTGCTCGTCGTCTTTCTTCTTTTACGACTTCTTTTACGATCCCATACATGTCTACATCACCTTCTAAATGATTGGCTTCATAGAAATTGCCTTCGGTGTCTCTTTGCGTACTTCTTAAATGTAGAAAATGTACTCTGTCTGCAAATTGTTTGAATATTTTAACCAAATTATTATCCTCACGAACTCCTAAAGAGCCTGTGCAAAATGTAATTCCATTTGCCCTGTTAGGCACTTGTTTAAAAATATAATTAAGATCAATTTCTGTACTGACGACTCGAGGCAAACCTAAAATCGACATTGGTGGATCATCTGGATGAAGGCACATTAAAACGTTCAGTTTCTCAGCTGTTGGAATAACTTCTTTTAAAAAATCAATTAGATTTTCTTGTAAGGTGGTTCTGTCTATGTTTTTATAAGTATCTAAAACTTTTTGAAATTGGGCTAAAGAATAACCTTCTTCTGCCCCTGGTAAACCTGCAATAATATTATTAGATAATTTTTCTTTTTCAGAATCTGTCAAGCTATTAAAATAATTTTCTGCTTTCGTTTTTTGTTTATTAGAATAAGAAATATCAGCATTAGGCCTTTTTAAAATAAAAAGGTCAAATGCTGCAAAAGCTGTAAGATTAAAATACAATGCCTTCGAACCATTTTCAAGTTCATAATTAAGAGAGGTTCGCGTCCAATCTAAAACAGGCATAAAATTGTAGCAAATGATTTTAATATTAGAGCTTGCTAGATTTTTAATACTAGTCTTATAATTATTAATAAAATGTTGAAAATCGCCGGATCGCGTTTTAATTTGCTCATGAACTGGAACACTTTCAACAACACTCCATTTTAATCCAGCCTTATCTATCATTGCTTTTCTTTTTTGTATCTCATCGACTGGCCACACTGCTCCGTTTGGAATATGGTGTAATGCCGTAACAATGCCAGTCGCTCCAGCTTGTTTGATATCTGATAAGGTTACGGGGTCTTCTGGACCGTACCAACGCCATGTTTGTTCCATTATTTATCTTTTTCTAATTTTATCAGGATTAAATTATTACTGAATAAAATCCATAAACCCAACTAAAGCAACATAGAGCATAAAGCAATTGAATATAAACGTAGCACCTAAAGCAATATTCATCCAAACTGACGCTTTGTGTGTTTTCATTATTTCAGGTTTATTTAAAAGAATGATCAAGAACAAGGTAATTAAAGGCATTACAAATGGACTCAAGGCTTGCGAAGCGATTAATATCCATACTGGTTTTCCACCTAAGATAGGAACAATTAAACCTGATAGTGCTACTAAGATTACGATGAGTTTAAACAAAGGTCTTTTCATATTTCTGGGAGAATCAGCGTAATCTGCTATCAACCAAGGAAACAACAAAAGGTTAGGAAAAATCGAGGATAAGCCCGCTCCAATAATACCAAGTGTAAATAGGGTAAGTGCAAAGTCGCCAGCCCAAGGACCTAATGCTTGCATCATATCTGTTGCGTCATTTACGGGCGTTCCTTTAAAATAAAGTGTTCCTGTGGCGCTAATCATAATAGCAAGACTAATTAAAAATGTCATTATCATAGAGGACAGAGCATCTTTGTTTTCTTTTTCTAAGTCTTTTACACCCCAACCTTGTTCTTGTACTAAAATACTCCGAGAAGCTAAGCAAACACCTGCCATGGTAGTACCAACAATTCCAGCAATAATAAGACCTGTATTATCTCCTTTAGGCAAAGTTGGGAAAAATTCAATGATAGAATTCCCCGACTCTCTAAGTACCATAATACTAGTAATCACAAAGGCTAATGCCATAAAGCCCACCATAAGACTCATCGCTTTAATAAAATTTTCGTGTTTTCCTGTCCAAAAAAGACCAATCAAAATGAGAATAAAAAAACTAGAAATGATGGGCCCATTAAGAAAAGAAATAGAAGTTTTTACAGAGATCCATTCCATAGCTACTTCTGCAACTACGCCCATCACACCAATACAGGAGGACACAATAGAAACCGCTAAGGCAGTAATGATAAAAATAGTAATAGGTTTACCAAAGGTCTTTTTAAAATTAAGCATAAGCGTATCACCCGAAACAATCGTTAATTTACTAATTGCTACCAGCAAGAAATAGGTGAAAAAACAAGAAAGCAGTAAGGCCCAAGATAAGCTCAACCCAAACTTAGCACCCGAAATCACCATAGAAGTCACACTACCTGTACCAACCACGTAGCCGATAATAAAAAAGGCTGGTCCAAAATCTTTAAGTTTTACTTTTAATTTATCTGAGAATGAAAAATTAGTAGTTGACATATTTGAATTGGTTTGGCTGATGGATGAACTGATGGTGAATATAAAAAATGTTTTTTATACAGCTTCTATATCTACTAATTTTAAGTCAACAGAAATGATGACTTTTCCATTTTATTATCGTCTAAATTATAGTGTATTGTTATTATGAATAAAAATATATTGAATATTTATATATTTTTTAATAACTTTACCTTTTAAACACATCTCATCTTTTCCCTCAAACTGTAATTTTTTCTCTGGTACTTAAGTAGAAGAACCTGTTTAAGTAGTCTGTGTTTTGTAGCACTATGGTGTTATCTAAACAATTTCTTTTTATACCAAACTTACAAATTCACTATTATTATGAAAAAGAATTACATAATCAGAATAGCGAGATATCGTATACTCTGTATTTTATGCCTCCTTTTTTCTTTTACGGTTTTTGCGCAAGCTCAAGACTTATCAATTACGTGTGTACCTGGATTTACAATTACTTGTGAAACAGATGTTATCCTAGATGTTGATGCTCCTTTTGTTTTCTCACCTAATTGCAATGTTTCTCCTGGAGCTGTTACCGTAAGTGGACCAGCCTTAGCTGGACCATTAGGATGCCCTGGATCAACTTATACTTACACTTATACAGTAGTAGATGATTGCGGTGCAAGTGCCTCTTGTGAGCAAACCTTTACGGTAGGAAATCAAGTAGGACCATCCATTATTAGTTGTCCTCCTAACCAAACGGCTTCTTGTAGTTTCAACGTTTTTCCGCAACCGCACTTAGTTGAAGTACAGACTCCTTGTGGACTAGCTACGGATATTGAAGTCTTAGGACCTCAAGTATTTGGTCCAGCAGAATGTACTGGAACACAATACATCTATACATACGTCGCTCGTGACCTATGTGGACGAACAGCGCAATGTCAGCAAGTTTATACCTTATCTAATGAAGGTTCCGAATTTGTATGTCCTCCAGATATTTGTGTACTAGAATGTCCAGCAGATGGAGATATGATTGCAGCTCAGTTTGCTTCTTTTGCAACTCAAGCTACCATTATTAATCCTTGTGGAAATGAATCTACAGTAACCAATAATTTTAGTCCAAATAATTTTATCAATGCAAATTGTGGAAGTGGACCTATTGCTTACGAAAATGCAACAGAATATCAGATTGTTACTTTTACAGCGGTTGATGATTGTTTTGGATTTACCAATTGTACAGCTTTAGTAGTCGTAGTAGACAATGAGCCACCAGTTGTTACTGGAGCACCACAATTAGGAATTGCGGAGTGTGGTGATCGCGCTCAAACGGATTACAATACTTGGATTCAACAGACATTAGATAATATGTCTGCTGAAGATGCTTGTAGCAATGTAATCTGGTCTTATGCACCTCAGACACCGACGGAGATTTGTGGTATTAATGGTTATGCCATAACACATGTATCTTTTAGTGCGACCGACGATTGTGGAAATAGCACTACGTTAGAAGCACATTTTAAATTAAAAAATAACTTCCCACCAACCTTCGTAGACCTCATACCAGAAATAGAAGTTAACTGTGGAGTGCCTGCCAATTTTATTGAGCCAGCAGTCCAAGATGCTTGTGGTAATACTACAGTAACGTTTGTCGATAGCACGTTGCCTGGCGATTGTAGTGGTACACCTATTCAAGTAAGAACATACACCGTAACGGATGATTGTGGACAGTCAAGCACAGGTTCACAAAGTATTGTGGTAATTGATAATGAAGCGCCTGTTTTTACCAATACACCAGCTCCTGTAGTTGTAGACTGTGGAGCGCCTATCGTTTTTGTCGAACCTACTGCCATTGATGCTTGTGGAGGTCCTGTAACGATTACTTTTAACGAATACACTGTTGGAAATGCAGATTGTGCCAATGGACAACAAACAAATAGAGATTGGACCGCAACGGATGGTTGTGGAAATCAATCTACGGTTACGACCATTGTAACACAAGCTGGAGATGATACACCACCAACCTTTACTAATGTACCTGGTCCAGTTAGTTTTACCTGTGGTGAAACCATTAGTTTCGAAGCTCCTACGGCTACAGATGCTTGTAGTGGACCTGTGACGATTACTTTTGAGGAATATACTGTAGGTAATGATTGTACCAATGGACAACAAATAAATAGAGACTGGACGGCAACAGATGCTTGTGGAAACCAATCTACGGTGACAACTTCTGTTACGCTAGAAGGAGATACAGAAGCACCCGTATTTACATTTGTCCCAGAGACACCAGATGTAAATTGTGGAAATATTCCTGAATTTGAAGAACCAATAGCTACGGATGATTGTGGAAATGTAACGATTACTTTTGTAGAATACCAATCTCCAGGAACGATCTGCGACGATGGATACTCCCTAAAACGAGACTGGACGGCAGTAGATAATTGTGGAAATGCGACGACCGTTACAACCGCTATTTGGGTGAATGCAGATGTTGCTCCTCCAGTGTTTACATTTGTACCAGAAACACCGGATGTAAATTGTGGAAATATTCCTGCATTTGAAGAACCAACTGCAACGGACGATTGTGGCAGTGTAACGATTACTTTTGTAGAATACCAATCTCCAGGAACGATTTGCGATGATGGATATTCTCTAAAACGAGACTGGACGGCTACGGACGATTGTGGAAATGCGACGACTGTTACAACTGCTATTTGGGTGAATCCAGATATTACGCCTCCGGTATTTACCTTTGTACCAGAGACACCGGATGTTGGATGTAATAATATTCCTGAATTTGAAATTCCTACTGCAGTGGATGATTGCGGTAACGTAACCATTACTTTTGTTGAATATCAATCTCCTCCAAATGGCGTGGAATGTGTAGATGGAATTGCGCGAAAAAGAGATTGGACAGCTACGGATGATTGTGGAAATGCTTCTACCGTAACCACCACCATTTGGATCAACGAATACGAAACGAACACAACAACTGCTACGGTATCAGGGATGATCATGAATGCTGCCGACGAAGTTATTGATGAAGTTTATGTAATGGCAGAAGGAAGTTCTACTACAGGAATGATGGGAGATATGACAACTGATGAAACAGGGGAATATAATTTCGATCTTGACCTTGGACAAAATTATACGATTACTCCTGCCAGAGATGGTGATGTGTTGAACGGAATTTCGACGATGGATTTGATTTTACTTGGACAACATTTATTAGAAATACAGCCGTTAGATTCTCCTTATAAAGTGATCGCAGCGGATATTAATAATTCTGGTTCCGTTTCGTCTCTGGATATGATTGCATTGCGTCGATTAATCTTACATATTGACGAAGATTTGACGAATAATACTTCTTGGCGTTTTGTCGATGCGGACTACGTATTCAGTAATCCTACGAATCCATTTGCAACTACTTTCCCTGAAGTGGTTAATATTAATGGACTTAATGGAACAACTCAACAAGACTTTGTTGGAATCAAAGTAGGAGATCTGAATGGATCAGCAATCCCAAATGCATTACTTAGCGGAGATACTCGAACAGAACGATCCACACAGCACTTTCTAGCGACAGATGCACGTATCGAAAAAGGAGCATCCAAAAGGATTGAAATTAAAGCGACAGATTTTACGACGATATTAGGATATCAAATGACTTTAGAATTTGATCCAACTAAAATGGAAATTTTAGAGATCATTCCTGAAGCACTTCGTGAATTAACGGATGATAATTTCGGTATGCAAAACCAAGCAGAGGGAATTATTACCACTAGTTGGAATACCATCAATGGACTTAGCTTAGAAGACGAAACTGTACTTTTTAGTATCGTTGTAAAAGCTAAAGAAACGATTACAATGAGTGAAACCTTACGATCAAGTTCCAAAGTAACTAACGCAGAAGCGTATAGTGAAATTGAAGGGATTATGCATTCTAATCTATTATTTGATCAGAATAAAGGTTTTGAAAAAGATCGTTTTAGCTTGTACCAAAATTATCCGAATCCATTTGAAGTAAACACCAAAATTGGATTCTATCTAGATAAAGCTGGAGAGGCTACGCTAACGGTTTATGATATGGATGGCAAAGTTCGTTTCATTAAAAATGGTAGCTATGAAAACGGCTATCATGAAATAACACTTGGGGCAGAACAATTAGGAGATCCAGGTATGTTATACTATCAACTAAATGCTACTGATCGAAAACCACAAATCAAAAAGATGGTTTGGATTAGATTATAATAAGAATTTTAAAAATTCATAGCCCACCAAAATTTATTTTTTGGTGGGCTTTTTTTTAATAAAATTTTGGAGTATGAATTCTTTATTCTATCTTTGTAATATAGCAACTACAGAAAACATTTTTTTGCTGATATTTTTTAAAACCAAGTGAAAGACAACCAAATCTAAACCATAGTCTCTTCTGACAATTGACCATTCCGGTCAAGGTTTAATTTCTAATCTTTCCAACATTTTATATTCCATGAAAATGGGTAAAGCAGTTTGTTTTACCTTAAAGGTCTTTGTCCCAACTGCAAAAAGTAGATTTTGTATAAGTTGACCTTTTTGAAATTTTTAATACATACTAAGTGAAAACTTCATATCTCAGAAGTTTTTTAATCTTTTACGAACCGTGCGTGAATTAACAGTCATCGCTATGTTCAAAATCTTCGACAGCGTTGTTTTATAGCAACGATGGAAACGTAGATGAATCTTATCTCTGATGAGGTGTGACCTTTATTTTTAGTTAAAAAAATAGCTAAAGTAAAAAGAATCA
>CALKJE010000190.1 GCA_937995675.1 uncultured Saprospiraceae bacterium | reverse complement strand
GTTTTTCTATCCGAGGCTGAAAACGAAAAAATCAAAATGAGAATGAACAGAATAAAAAATCAGTTATTTGATAATTACTTTCTCTGCTGCATTAACGAATAAGGTATTTCCTAACTTTTCGTAACCATCGAATACATCTATTCCTTTTTGCTTGATGGTTTCGCCTCTAAACCCTAGAATAATTAGGTCCGCATCTTGAGATTTCCCGTTAATAACCGCTTTTGAATCTGTGTCTCCCTTTCGGGGAATAAATTCAATATTATTTTGGGAAATAGGTAAGTGGCCATCTTTAATCAAGGCAAAAAGGTTTCCGCGCTCTTCTTCTAATGACTCTTCGGGATAGATGGCAAATATTTTTATAAAACTATCCCTCCAATCATTATGCCCAATAATAATATATCCCAATAAGATCATGAGGTTGGCATTTTCATAATCAGAAGAACTAATCCAGATGTGTATTTCTTTTTTAAAGCCATAACCTCTTTCAGAACTTCCGAGTACGACGACATCAAAGTCAACCGACCGCACCAACCCTAAGTTACCAATCATATTTTCTAAGTAGGAAGGCTTATATTTTGAATATTCAAAAAGCAGTAAATTATTATCTGTTCCAGAAATTCCGGGTAACTGAATAGCTTGAGCAATCGCAGAAGTATAGGAAGGACTCACTAGGGTGTCAATATAAATTTTACTGTTACTGGTTTCTGCCATTTTTATCAATCGAGCTTTAGCTTCTCGTGCTTCTTGATTGGTTGCTCTAGAAAGGTAACCTGTGATCTTATGCAAGTAAGTTCCGAAACCATATTTTTGAGAAATCCACCTCAACAAATCAAAAGCGGCAAATCGCTCAAACGAATTTTCAGAAATACAGATAACCGATGGTCTCCAGCTAACAGTTTGTTCTTTTTCTGATTTTTGTAAAAAGACTTGTAGCTGCCGACTCAGTTGAAATATCGCTCCTTGAAAAATTAACGCTAGATTATTTTTTTCAGGATTATAATAACTTACCAATAAGTAGAATAGTCCAATCCCCATGATTGCAACTAAAGCATAAAAGGCATTCATAAAAAAGATCAAAACAATACACGCTAACGCACCAAATAAGGAAATATACCATCGAGATTTAAAGGTAGGTCTATAAGACGGATCCGCTGCAAAGTGTTGTAGAAAAGAAATCAAACAAAGTGCACCATAAGTAACCATAAAAAACATGGAAATGATTTCTGCCACAAAATCTAGCTGACCAATTGTTACAAAAACCAGCGCTATCAGAATGGTGATTACCGTTGCATTAAAAGGTTCGTCACTAGCACCTTTTCCTTGAGACAACCAAGTATTTATTCCTACAGAAGGTAAAATATTATCTCTGGCAATCGCCTGTAAAGTTCGAGGTGCCACCATTAATGATCCTAGCGCTGAAGAAATGGTAGCCGCTGCTAATCCCAAAGGAATCAACCACCATCCTTGCCAAGCAATTTTTGCCATTACCAAGCTATCTGTATTTGCTAGATCAACGGGACTGGCAGAAACGGCCATCTTATAAGCAATTAAAAAATACACTACCATTCCCACCAAGGTTCCAGCCAAGGTTCCTAGCGGAATAGATCGGCTCGGATTCTCAAGGTCTCCTGACAAACCAACCCCCGCCGTCATTCCCGTAAATGCAGGAAAAATGATTGCAAAAACAGTAAAGAATCCTACCGCAGCTGGAATATTATTATCTACAGGTATTGGGGGGGTATTCTGTTGCGTAATAATCGGCGTAGTCACCGTATCTAACGGAGTATTACCATTCGCTGCGGTACTATCTAACATAAAACTTTGAACGCTAGCAAATGGATCTAGGTTATGCGTTTGGTTATATTCAGTCTGACCAAGAAAAAAGGCTATTAATGCTATAAAAAGTGTAAAAACCACTACATAAAGTGCTTTTACCCCTAACTCTGCGCCCTTATACAACATGATCGCAGTAAGAAGAAAAAGAGCTGGAATACTAACTGTTTGTTTTTGCTGTAATAACCATACTACCCACGGCTGCAGTTGATCTCCGTAGGTCTGAATCAGGTATTCGAAAAGAGAGGAAAAGGCTTCTGCAAAGGCAATGACATAAAAAGCGACACTAACTGCTTGAGAAAAATATAATGCAATACCAATAGATGAACCTACGACCAACCCGAATGAACGAGAGATAATGTAGTATTCGCCTCCACCTTCCACCTTTTGGTTCGTTGCAATCTCAGCAATAGCCATTGCAGTCGGGATCGTAACAGCATGTCCGATCAAAATAATGGCAAACGTTCCTAATAAGCCAATCTGTCCTACCGCAAACCCAAATCGAAGAAACATTACTGCTCCTAAGATCGTAGATATAGCGGTAAAAAACACCGGTGCCGTACCAAATTTTTTAATGTACTGACTCATAATTGCATTCAAAGATCCAAAATCAGGGGGCAAAGGTAGTAAATTGAGTAATGTTGTGCGGCTCAAGTTAATATAATCCACTATTTTTGTGGTTGGATTTAGAACTCTCAATAATTAAATAATCAAATCACCTTCAGAGTATGTATAGAACACACAATTGCGGCGAGCTTAGAATGGAACACATTGGTCAGACAATAACGCTTAGTGGATGGTTACAAGCCAGCCGTGATTTTGGCGGGATGACTTTTATTGATCTTCGCGATCGCTATGGGATTACACAATTGGTTTTCAATATGGAGGACGATGAAGCGCTTTGTAATCAAGCGCGAAAATTAGGTCGTGAATATGTTCTAAAAGTTTCTGGACTAGTTAGAGAAAGAACCAATAAAAACCCTAATCGTCCAACCGGTAATATTGAAATAGAAATTAAATCATTAGAAGTCTTAAATGCCGCTAAAACTCCTCCATTTACGATTGAGGAAGATACAGATGGTGGTGAAGACTTACGGATGAAATATCGTTATTTAGATTTACGTAGAAAGAAGGTACAGGATAATATTATTTTTAGAAGTGAATTAGCCATTGAGACGCGTAAGTATTTAGCAAATAAAGATTTCATTGAAGTAGAGACTCCAGTGCTCATCAAAAGTACACCGGAGGGAGCTCGAGATTTTGTTGTGCCTAGTCGAATGAATACTGGACAGTTTTATGCGCTTCCACAATCTCCACAAACCTTTAAGCAAATATTGATGGTGGCTGGATTTGACAAATACTTTCAGATTGTTAAGTGTTTTCGAGATGAGGATTTACGAGCAGACCGTCAACCTGAGTTTACGCAAATTGACTGCGAGATGTCTTTTGTAACTCAAGAAGATATTCTAAACACTTTTGAAGGATTGACCAAACACTTATTCAAAACTACCATTGGTATTGAGTTACCAGACTTCCCTCGAATGTCTTATGATGAGGCCTTAGAAAAATATGGATCAGACAAACCAGATTTGCGGTTTGATATGGCATTTACAGAGCTTAACGATGTTGCTCAACAAAAAGGATTTGCTGTTTTTGATAATGCAGAACTAGTGGTAGGAATCTGTGCAGAAGGTCAAGCAGCTAATTATTCTAATAAAGATATCAAAGCACTAACCGAATGGATGCAACAACCACAAATCGGTGCCAAAGGCTTGGTTTACGTTAAAATAAATGAAGATGGAACTTATAAATCTTCCGTAGGTAAATTCTTTTCGGATGACGATCTAAAAGTCTGGGCTGAAAAGATGAACGCAAAGCCGGGTGATATGCTACTCATTCTTTCTGGTGAAACAGATAAAACTAGAAAACAGCTTAATAATCTTCGACTAGAGATGGGCAAGAGAATGGGCTTGATGAAAGAAGGAGATTTTAAACCATTATGGGTATTAGATTTTCCTCTTTTAGAATGGGATGAAGACTCCAACCGATTCCACGCGATGCATCATCCATTCACTTCTCCTAAGGCAGAAGATGTTGAAAGAATGATGGATGGCGATCATGACACCATGAAATCTTTACGAGCAGATGCTTATGATTTAGTCATTAATGGATCTGAAATTGGTGGTGGCTCTATTAGAATTCACGACCGAGCACTACAATCTAGAAATTTTGACTTACTTGGGTTCTCAAAAGAAGAAGCTGCAGATCAGTTTGGATTCTTGATGGGTGCTTTTGAGTTTGGTGCACCTCCACATGGTGGAATTGCATTTGGTTTTGATAGATTATGTGCCGTACTCAAAGGACAGTCCTCTATTAGGGATTTTATCGCTTTTCCAAAAAACAATCAAGGACGAGATATGATGATCGATGCTCCTGCGACCATTTCTGAAGAACAATTAGAAGAATTGGCACTTTTGCTTCGTCAAGAAGAGGTGAAAAGTTAAGTTTAAACTAATAGAATAGAAATGGGTTAAGTCTTAGGCAGACTTAACCCATTTCTATTTCCTACCACATTTAGGGTAATTTTCTTAGAGGACTTTTATAT
>CALKJE010000189.1 GCA_937995675.1 uncultured Saprospiraceae bacterium | reverse complement strand
CTCGTAGCAAAATTACTCAATATTTATTAGACCAACCAGATAAAAATACAGCTTTAGTCGATTTTATCTTACTGAAATAATTATTCTCTGTTTTTCACAATTTTTAGGCATAAAAAATAAGCATAGATGATTATTCCTCACATTGATTTTAAAGCGTTTCAACTAAAGCTTTTTTGTATCAGGGATAACTCGAATCATTTTTTCTGATTAATGATATATCCTAAAGTCATCTCATTCTTCTCTGTATGAATAAGTAATGATAAAACTTGGTCGCAAAGTTCTTTAGTAATACTCATTTCACCTAACAATCGGCCTTCCCCTCGAAAAGCATTTTGCCCATTTAAAGAATAAATCTACTACAATAAAACCAATTAGCTAAATCCACGAACCACGTGACTAATTAACCATTTAAACATCATAATTCAAACTCGGCGCCAGCCATCTTTCGGCCTCTTCTCGATTGATTCCTTTGCGTCGTGCATAGTCCTCAACTTGATCTAAAGAAATCTGTCCTAGTCCAAAATACTTAGCTTCCGGATGCGCAAAATACCAACCACTTACAGAAGCCGCAGGATACATTGAATAGCTTTCCGTCAATTTGATTCCTGTTTTATCTTCTACTTCCAATATTTCGAATAAGGTGGCTTTTTCGCTATGTTCTGGACACGCAGGATAACCTGGTGCTGGTCGAATACCTTGGTATTTTTCGGCGATCATAGATTCATTATCAAGATCTTCCTCTTTTGCATACCCCCAAAATTCTTTCCGCACTCGTTGGTGCATTCTTTCGGCGAAAGCCTCTGCTAAACGATCCGCTAATGCTTTCAACATGATCGCATTATAATCATCTAATTCTTCTTCGTATTTTTTGACCCACTTCTCGATACCAAGACCAGCTGTAACTGCAAAGGCACCAATATAATCCGATAGTCCTGATTCTTTAGGAGCAACAAAATCTGTTAAAGAGTAATTAGATTGTCCGGGTGCTTTTTGGCGTTGCTGTCGAAGATTTCGTAATACTGCTTTTACTTCCGCTCGTTCATCGTTCGCATACAACTCAATATCATCATCATTGACGGCATTCGCAGGAAAGAATCCGATTACCGCTTTAGCGGTCAGCCAATTTTCATCAATAATTCTACGCAAAATACTTTGTGCATCATTAAATAATTTTTTCGCTTCAACGCCAACTATTTCATCCTCAAAAATAGCAGGATATTTACCACGTAATTGCCAGCTACTAAAGAACGGTGTCCAATCAATATACGCTGCTAGCTCTTCAGTAGAATAATCATCAAATACCTTGATTCCTGTAAAAGAAGGTTTGACAGGGGCAAAATTTTCCCAATCTAACTTTAGTTTTCGTTCTCTGGCCTTATTAAGTGTTAGGTATTTTTTATTTGACTTTCGATTCCCTCGAAGTTCCCGAACACGTACATACTCGTCTCGAATTCCTTGTACGTAATCAGTCGTTGTATCTCCTTCTTTGCTCAACAAACTACTCGCTACTCCTACGCACCGTGATGCATCTAGTACATGCACCGTGATACCTCGCTGGTATTTTGGTTCAATTTTTACCGCAGTATGTGTTTTAGAAGTAGTGGCTCCTCCGATCAATAAAGGAATATCAAATCCTTCTCGTTCCATTTCAGAAGCGACATATACCATCTCGTCTAGCGAAGGCGTAATCAGTCCACTCAATCCGATGATATCTACTTTTTCTTCTCTGGCTTTTTTCAAAATTTGTGAACAAGGAACCATCACTCCCATATCAATAATTTCAAAATTATTACAACCCAAAACGACTCCAACAATATTTTTACCAATATCATGGACATCACCTTTTACCGTAGCCATCAATATCTTTCCTTTAGAACTACTGGCTCCTTTTTCTTTTTGTGCTTCAATAAATGGGGTTAAATGAGCTACTGCTTTTTTCATCACTCGAGCGCTTTTTACCACCTGAGGTAAAAACATTTTTCCAGCACCGAATAGATCACCCACTACATTCATTCCATTCATCAAATGTCCTTCGATAACATGGATAGGTGCTTCGGCAGCTAAGCGTGCTTCTTCCGCATCTTCTTCAATAAACTCCGTAATACCTCTGACGAGGGAGTGTGTAATTCTTTCTTGTAAAGTTCCTTCTCTCCAGGTCAAGTCTTTCTGTACTACTCTTCCACCACCTTTGACTCGCTCGGCATAATCCGTAAGTGCTTCGGTCGCATTTTCAGAACGATTAAAAAGCACGTCTTCTACCAAAGTCAATAATTCTTTTGGAATCTCTTCATAGATTTCTACCATACCTGCATTTACGATTCCCATATCCATACCCGCCTGAATAGCATGATATAAAAATGCCGAGTGCATGGCTTCTCTTACTGCATTATTTCCTCTAAAAGAAAAGGAGATATTACTAACTCCACCACTTACTTTTGCTCCAGGACAAAGCGCTTTAATTTGTCGCGTTGCTTCGATAAAATTAATAGCGTATTCATTATGTTCTTCGATTCCTGTAGCTACTGCAAAAATATTTGGATCAAAAATAATATCACTGGCACGGAAGCCAACTTCGTTTACCAAAATATCATATGCTCGCTTACAAATTTCTACTTTTCGTTCGATGGTATCTGCTTGTCCTTCTTCATCAAATGCCATAACAACGGCAGCGGCACCATAACGCTTAACAAGGGTTGCTTGCTTTTTAAATTCTTCCACTCCTTCTTTCATTGAGATGGAGTTTACGATAGATTTACCCTGAACACATTTTAGTCCAGCTTCTATGACCTCCCATTTAGAAGAATCAATCATGATGGGTAGTTTGGCAATATCTGGCTCAGACATAATCAGATGTAAAAAGTCAACCATGGCTTTTTTAGAATCCAAGAGTCCCTCATCCATATTTACATCAATAATCTGTGCACCACCTTCTACTTGTTGTTGTGCTACAGAAATGGCTTCTGCAAAATCTCCAGACTTAATCAACCGAGCAAACTTCCGTGAACCAGTAACGTTGGTTCGTTCACCGACATTGACAAAATTAGTTCCAGGGCGAAGCACCAATGGTTCTAAACCACTTAGTTGGGTATAAGGACTTGGTTCAGGAATATTTCGTGGTTTAACGCCAACAACTCCTTCTGCCATCGCTTGAATATGATCTGGTGTAGTACCACAACATCCACCAATAATATTGACAAAATTACTTTCTGCAAATTCGCGAATATAATCTCGCATCTCTTTAGGCTCTTGGTCATATTCACCAAATTCGTTAGGTAGGCCAGCATTAGGATACGCACTGATATGACAGTTGGCAATTTTAGAAAGCGACTCAATGTGTGGTCGCATTTCTTTGGCCCCTAAAGCACAATTAAAACCAATGGAAAAGAGTTCGATATGACTCATTGAAATCCAGAATGCTTCCGCAGTTTGTCCGGAAAGTGTACGTCCACTAGCATCCGTGATTGTGCCAGAGATCATGATGGGTAATTTTTCACCACGTTCCTCAAAGAGTTGATCGATGGCAAACAAAGCAGCCTTGGCATTGAGGGTATCAAAAATAGTTTCGACTAAAAATAGGTCCGCTCCTCCATCCATCAGTCCTCGTGCCTGTTCATGATAAGCTTCCACAAGTTCGTCAAAAGTAACGGCTCGATATCCAGGATTATTAACATCAGGAGAAATAGAAGCGGTACGGTTGGTAGGCCCAAAAGCACCAGCAACAAAACGAGGTTTGTCTGGATTTTTTTGAGTGTATTCTTGCGCTGCTTTTTTGGCAATTTTAGCAGATTCTAGATTCATCTCATACGCTAGCTCCTGCATATCATAATCTGCTTGAGCGATGGTCGTGCTACTGAAAGTATTCGTTTCTATAATGTCTGACCCAGCATTGAGATAAGCCTTATGGATTGCTTCGATAACATGAGGTTGTGTAATTGACAACAGATCGTTGTTGCCTTGTACATCTTTATGAAAATCAGCAAATCGTTCGCTTCGATAATCTTTTTCTCCTAAGCGATATTCCTGAATCATGGTTCCCATTGCACCATCTAGTACAAGAATTTTTTTTCTAGCAGCTTCTTGTATTGTCATCTTTGTTTTTTCTCAATTGCACAAAATTATAACCTCCAATAAATAATATTCTCCATCAAGTCTTTGTCATAAATACCTTTGATATCAAAAAGAACGGTAGGGTCATTTGATAGTTCTTTAAAATAATCTAAATCCATTTTTTGGTACTCTTCATGGCCTACAGTCACCATCACCGCATCATATTTTCCAAGCGGCTGATCAAGTAAAGTAATTCCGTATTCGTGTGCTACTTCATTAGGATTAGCCACAGGGTCAACTACATGAACGTTAAGAGAGTACTCCATTAGTTCCTTAACCAAATCCACTACCTTACTGTTGCGGATATCCGCAACATTTTCTTTAAAAGTGACTCCTAAAACTAATACTTTACATTCTCCTGGATTTTTACCATTCTCGATCAATGTTTTTACTAATCTTTTTGCGACAAAATGTGGAATATTATCATTCACCCGTCTACCAGCGGCAATTACTTGAGGATCAAGTCCCAATTGTTTGGCTTTATGCATTAAATAAAATGGATCTACACTAATACAGTGTCCACCTACCAAACCAGGATGGTATTTATGAAAATTCCATTTAGTTCCGGCAGCTTCTAAAACAGCCTTTGTATCAATATTCATTTTGTCGAAGATCATACTCAGTTCGTTCATCAGAGAAATATTAAGATCTCTCTGAGTATTTTCGATTACTTTAGCCGCCTCCGCTACTTTGATAGAATCTGCTTTATGAATTCCTGCTTTGATGATGTGATTGTAGACTTCGCTAATATCTTCTAATGCCTCAGCATCATTACCAGAAACGATTTTAAGAATGGTAGTTAGGGTCCGTACCTTATCCCCTGGAACGATCCGCTCTGGGGAGTATCCAAATTTAAAATCAGTCCCAGCTTTTAAGCCAGATATTTTTTCAACGATAGGCACACAATCTTCTTCGGTGCATCCTGGATAAACGGTACTTTCAAAAACAACATAATCTCCTTTTTTGATGACCTGCCCCACCGTCTTGGAAGCACCAAGTAACGGATTAAGGTTAGGAACCTGGTGTTCGTCAATATCTGTTGGAACGGCAACAATGTAAAAGTGTGCTTTTTTTAAAACATTAAGGTCATCTGTAAACTGGATACTTTTATTTTCGAAGGCAGAGCCATCTAGTTCCTTAGATGGATCAGCACCATTTTGCATCAGTTTTACTCGCTCGCTGTTGATATCAAACCCGATCACGTCAAAGTCTTTAGCAAATTCCAATGCAATTGGTAGTCCTACGTAACCTAGTCCGATTACGCCAATTTTTTTTTCTTTAGAGATTAAGCTTTTATACATATCTGTATTATCTTGAAAATTTATTAAAAATCTAAATTTCGATTCGCAAAATTTAGTCGAATACCTCCTCCTAGGTAACTGGTTGTTAGATCCAGATTATCCTGTTCAGAATTTTTCTTTCGGTAAAAGTAGTGAAAGTCTAGATTTAGATTATGTCTTAATTCATAACTAATATCTAACCCTCCAATTATGGTTTTCGTATTAATACCCTGACCATTTTCGTTATTAAAATCCATAACCCGGGGACCATGAGGCTTCAACAAGTCTGCCCCCCAGTTTTGACCTTCAGGGTCTTCTCCATAAACTGCGTAGATTAAGCGAGGTTTAATCAGCCACTTCTTCCCCGCTTGGTAACGAAGACGAAACACAATTTCTTTAAAATTAGCTCCCAAAGGATGGGCAAGTGGTTGATTATAATG
>CALKJE010000188.1 GCA_937995675.1 uncultured Saprospiraceae bacterium | reverse complement strand
GGGCGAATCGTCATGGATCGACAATTGAACATTATCAGTCTATATGGAGAAAAGGTCACTAGCTTGGGAAATCAAGCCATCCAATTTACCAACGGCGAGCAATTGCAAGAAGTACAGGTAGGTCTCCATCAAAAAAGATTTTTATTTGAAGGAACTGGAAAACCGTATTTTATTAATGATGAATTAATTACCGATTATCTTGGAGCGGTTCAGTTGGAAGGACATACTTTTGAATTGTTTGCCAGTGCTCAAAACAAATATGCGGTTCGCAATGACTCTTCCGAGGTTTTCTGTTGTCAAGGTCAACCTGTTTTTTTATTGGCGGATACTTTAACACAAATAAAAAATCAACCTGTCGTTTCTTGTCAACGTCAGCAAGAAAGCTTTATGATTTATTTGGATGGAAACCCATTAGCATTAGCTGGCCTACCCGACCAACCAATTGGCGCAATAGAAAATATTGTTTTTCAAGTACAACAATCTAGTGTCCGAAATATCCAAGTAAGTGGAAAAGAAAAAGTCTACGACGAAGACGAGGATAAAATTTTTACTATTGATGAGTTCCTTCCCAATCGGATCGCTGATCCCGCACATTATCATACCCAGGTTGGCATTGCTTATTTTGGAGAACGCCCAAAGCTCTATCTTAAAAAAACACGTAGTCTACTCCGTCTTCCCAACGGCTTGGGCATCCAAGAAATTACCAGCGGACCCAATCAAAAACTATTAAATGCTAAGGATGAAAATGGACATCCAGTTGTTTTAGATATTCGAAGAGGATTTTCAAATTTAACCCTTGCGACGGTAGAAGACGAAGCGGTAGCCGAAGTTTTTGATCAGCCTCGAAAAATGGGATTGATCACCGTTCAAAATATTGCGTTAAAAACCCTTGGAGGACAAAAAGAGCGGGTGGTCAATTTAGATGAACTTAATTTAAAACTCTTTACACTACCCAATGATCTAAAAAGTACCTTGGCCACCAATGCGCCTTCGCTTTTTCAATCTTCAGTAATTCAGCAACTTGATTTTTCAGATACCACCGAATTAGGAGATATGGTCTTGGTAAAAGCTAAATTTATTGCCTACACTGAAGCCAGCTTTTCTATTTTAATCAATCAAATCACAGGAAGGCCCTTACATCTAGAAGGTGCGAATCATAAAATCGAATTGGTAACTGGTTTGTTGCCTATTACCTTAAAAAAGGAATTCTTTATCGGGCCTCATCGAATGATCAGCGCAAATACCCTTACGGAAGAATTGACAGAGAAACAATTATTGTTTGCACTCGATTCTCGAAAAACCTGGTTGCCTTTTCAAGATAACGTTCTACCTGCATTTAGTAAATTGATCGAAATGAAGGGAACGACTAGTTGGGGATATCGATTATGTGAGATTGCAAACCGAAATGGAAAGCGAGAATTGGTCGCAATTGAGAGCAAACCACCCTATCGAATCTTAGTAAAAAAAGCCCGCTCGGGAATGGCAATCAAGGTGATTGATCGAAATGAGCATAAATTGCGTTCACCAGAGGAACGGAACCTATTTTGGAAACTTTTTATGAAAGATCCGGGTTTTTTAATTGAGGTAGAATAATAAATGATTCTTTGATCTCGCCTTCTTGCGAGACAGGTTATGCGAATTAATAGATATGCGGATAACTGACCGATCCCGACGAAATGAACGACCGATCCCGAAGGGTGGCGTATGGCAATACGCCAAGGAAGAGAACCGCAAAAGCGGATGGGAAGCGCATGACAATGCGGCAAGGGAAGACACCGCGAAATCGACGAAGAAGATTCATGAGCGAAGCGAACTAAAGCGGACGGGATGGCATTTTCTAGGGTGCGCATTGGTGGATGTGTGGATGCTCTTTTAGCGCGTTTGGTTGGTAATTGGCGGAGGATGTGCTTTCACATGGTTTGGTGATTTGGGCTGATTGGTATTTAATTCATGTTAGAATGTGGTTGGTTGGTGTTTCTTTTTTGATTAAAAATACGGTCAGTCGTGTAATTATGAATGAAGAAAATGAAGAATTTATTTAATCGCCATTCCTTATTAGTTATACCCTTAAATTTTAACCAAAAAATATTGTCAAAATGGGGAATTTGTTGTAAATTTGCACCCCTAACCCAAATAGTTGGGTTTTTAAGGTAAAAAAATGGCTTTGTAGCTCAACTGGATAGAGCACTTGACTACGAATCAAGAGGTTACAGGTTCGACTCCTGTCAAGGTCACTAAGCGATGTAAGATCGCAATTTGTACATTATTTTAATATAAAAGACATGTCTAGAGTTTGTCAACTAACTGGAAAGCGTCCTGTAGCAGGTAATAACGTATCGCACTCAAATCGTAAAACGAAGCGTCGTTTCTTACCTAATTTACAGAAAAAACGTTTTTATATTCCAGAAACGGATAAGTGGGTTACTATGAAGGTTTCTTCTAAAGCGATTCGTACGATCAATAAACTGGGTATTTTTGCATATCTAAAGAAATTAGAGCGCAAAGGTGTTGATACCGGTGTTAAATTATAATAATAGATTTTTAAAACTATATACCAATGGCTAGAAAAGGAAATCGAATTCAGGTAATCCTAGAATGCACGGAACATAAAACAACAGGTCTTCCTGGTACTTCACGCTATATTACTGTGAAAAACAGAAAAAATACGCCTGGACGTTTGGAACTAAAAAAATATAACCCGATATTGAAGAAAATGACGCTTCACCGAGAAATTAAGTAAGCAATCGTTTTAATTTTCAATAATCCTTAAAATATTATAAATCATGGCAAAGAAAGTATCGAAGAACTCCAGAGTCGGACAAAGAGCGGCAAACGCTGGTTCCGGCCGTGATTTCGTAAAAGTTGTTAAAAGTGTAAAAGATCCAGCTAGTGGAAAATACACTTACAAAGAACTAATGATCCACAAAGACAAGGTAAAGGAATTTTTCGCTAAGAAATAAGAACCTCCCTAGCCTAAAGGTGAAAATAAAATGGTTATCTCGTTCAGCGAGATAACCATTTTTGTTTATAGTTTTTCTGTTTACTAAACTTTGAAAGTAAACAGAAAAACTATAGATCGAGCTATTACCTTAGAAAATTCTCAACTTTTCTAGGAATGGCGATTAAATAAATTAAGCAAAAATGCAAAATATTTTTTCATCAATCAAGGCGCCAAAATGGGCGTTATGCCTAGCATAATAACTATTTTGGTAACGCAGAGTGGTGAAAAAGGATAAAGCATAATTGTTTAATGTATTTTGTCAACATTCCTTTGCTCAAAATTGTATTATTAATTGTATCTTCCACAATCAATAATTACTTTTTACTACCCCTACCCATTTACTTTACAAATACTAACTATAAACGAATATGAGTTTTTTTAAAAAAATGTTTGGCAAGAAAGAAAAAGACGAGGAAACTGTCAAAGCAGAAAAAGCCGAACTAAACAAAGGTCTAGAAAAAAGTAAAACTGGATTCTTCGATAAAATCTCCAAAGCCGTTGCAGGAAAATCTACGGTAGATATCGAGGTATTAGACGAATTAGAGAACGTCCTGATTACTTCTGACGTAGGATTGGATACCACCGTAAAAATCATTGAGCGAATCGAAGCTCGAGTAGCCCGCGATAAGTACATTAATACCAGCGAACTCAACGAAATCCTACGGGACGAAATCGTTCAACTACTCGCCGAAAATAATAATACGCAAGAAATCGAGGACTTCTGCCCTCCGACCGATACCAAGCCTTACGTCATGATGGTCGTAGGAGTAAACGGTGTAGGAAAAACAACCACCATCGGTAAATTGGCTTACCAGTTTAAACAGATGGGACTAAAGGTGGCATTAGGAGCTGGTGATACCTTTAGAGCAGCAGCGGTTGATCAACTAGAAATTTGGGCCAACCGAGTTGGTTGTGAGTTTTTCTCAAAAGGAATGTATACCGACCCAGCAGCCGTGGCTTACGAAGCCGTGCAATATGGAATCAATAATGAATGCGATGTAGTCATCGTAGATACTGCTGGACGATTACACACTAAGAAAAACTTAATGCTGGAGTTGACCAAGATCAAAAAATCGATGGATAAAAAAATGCCTGGTACGCCTCATGATGTGATGCTGGTACTCGATGCGACGACTGGTCAGAATGCGATCGAACAAGCAAAACAGTTTACTGCTGCTACGGAGGTTACTTGCTTAGCCTTGACTAAATTAGACGGTACGGCCAAAGGTGGTGTCGCGATTGGAATTAGCGATCAATTTAGAATTCCTATCAAATATATTGGGATTGGAGAAGGAATGACGCAGCTACAGGTTTTTAATAAACGGGAGTTTGTAGATTCGTTTTTTAAGAAAATTGAAGCCAGTTAATAATCTTTTAATGAATAATGCCTGTCTGCCGATTAAGGTAGGCTCGGCAATCGGGTATTTTATTGATTTTGCTTTATTGCAAGACAGGTTGTGCGGATTGTTTGATTTGTGAATCTGTGTGAAAAAGGTCTCCTTGTTGTAGATATAATTCATGAATTATATTTACGGAATGAGACCTTTTTTTTGTGGAGTATCCTAGCTCTTTCTTTTTGGAACGCTAGTTGAATAAGATATATAGACGGATCGTCAATCCGTTGTAGGGGTGCAAACCTTTACTTTGATGATTTACACCAGGTATGAGTTCGCTTATATCTGGTTTTCTTTTTAGTAAAGAAGTTGTTTATTTTCATCCAAAAAATTGAGTACTGCATTTTCCCAAGCAGTAGCATCATTGACGAGATAAGATTGGTGACCAGAATTTTCCATCAAGACCAATTGCTTTGGCCCCGCTAGATTATTAAATATTTGCTTGGTTTCTGTGACACTTACTCGAAGGTCTTTTGTTCCAGACATTAACAAAGTGGGAATGGTGATACTTTTCGCATAGTCTTCTGGATTATGATCAAAGGCATCGAAGCCACTTTGCCAACCACCATAAAAGGTCAGCATTTCTGCCAAGGGAAAAGAAGGAGCATTGAGTGCATCAAATCGTTTACGAACCGTTCCGAGCATTGTACCAAAAGGACATTCTAAAATAATTTTGTCCGGTTGGACGTCATGTGCATGTGCCGCACGCATGATCGCCGCTGCTCCCATCGAGCTCCCCATCAACGTATTTGGTAGATCCGGAAAGAGAGAATCGACCAAAGTCAATGCACGTTGTACATCACCGCCTTCATGAAATCCGATACTGGTTTCTAATCCTTCTGATCCACCACTCCCGGGAAAGTCTATCAATAAAGTATGGTAACCTGCGGCGTTCAGGCGGTCGCCATATCCGACCATTCCAGATTTAGAATTTTGATAGCCATGAAAAAGCAAGACCACTCCTTTTGGCTCCCGAACTTTTACCAGCCATGCTTCTAATTTAAAGGGACCAGGAATCTCTAAGGTTTCGTAAGGACTAGCAGGAACTACATGATTTTTAGGACGAGGAAGCGTCACTCCGGTAAAGGCTAATTTTCCCTTTTCAAAAAAGCCATACTCTTCTGGTTTCTTCTTTACAAAATCTGTTTTTTCCGCAAAATGTGTGAGTTGCCACGCGTGATTGTAAACCATCACATTGACGAATGCAAATAGGACTAATAATATAAGTACCGTTCTAGTAAGTAGTTTTTTCATAATGCTCAAATTATCAATAGTTTATCAAAAAAACCAAAGGTAAATCAGGTTACTGGATTTCACCAAAATTCCCTTATTTTGTGGGATAATTTTGCAACGGGTTTGCACTAAACACGTAACAACTGTATCAACATCACCTAATTTTTCTGTTATGGCTGCGAAGCAACCTAAAAAAACTAAGAAAGTAAAGATCGCTAAATCTTCTGGAAGTAAAAAAGCGATAAAAAAGAAGTCTAAGTCTAAGACTTCCAATCAACTACTTCCGCTCCTCATCGTGTTGATCGTTACCCTTGTGGTATTTATCCCTTCGTTGTCCAATGATTTTGTCAACTGGGATGATGATGTCAATATTATTGAAAATGTAAACCTCGAAGTATTTAACTGGGAAAGTGTAAAAAATATTTTCCATTACAAAAAAGGTCTGGTGATTGGAAACTATAATCCACTGACCATTTTCACTTTTGCGGTTGAGAAACACTTTGTCGGATTAGATGCGACACTCTATCATGTCAATAATTTAATCCTCCATTTAATTTGTACGTTTTTGGTCTATCGACTCATGTTGTTAATGCGACTGAGTCCAATGGCTGCGATGTTGGTGGCGTTGTTATTTGGAATTCATCCGATGCGTGTAGAGAGTGTTGCTTGGATTACAGAACGAAAAGATGTTTTATTTGGAGCGTTCTATTTAGGTGCTTTATGTTTATATACTCGATATGTAGCAGAAGGATTAAAAAACAAAAAACTAGTTTGGTTTGCCTTGGGATTATTCTTCTTTTCCTTGTTATCAAAAATTCAGGCCGTAGCTTTACCATTGACCATGTTAGCTATTGATTATTATTTTAAAAGGCCTTTGAGTTTTAAATTGATTATTGAAAAAATACCGTTTTTCGCATTCTCTCTATTTTTTGGATTGTTAGGAATTTGGGGATTGTCCCAGCAAGGTAGTTTGGCGGATGATGTTACACAATACAACTTTTTGGACCGCTTATTAATTGGTGGATATTCTTGGGTTGTCTATTTGATTAAGTCTGTTGTACCTTATAAAATGGTGGCAATGTATCCTTATCCTAAAGCGCTGACTTGGCATTTTTATGTGGCGCCTTTCATTGCACTTGGTACGGTTGGTGCGGCCTTTTGGGCATTTAAAAAAGAGATGACAGGTATTGTATTTGGCTTTTTGGTTTTCTTTTTTAATGTGGTTTTTATGTTGCAGATACTGGGAGCCGGACAAGGTTTTATTGCCGATCGTTTTACTTATATTCCTTATCTAGGATTGTTTTTCATTGCGGGCTATTATTATGATAAATTAAATAAGCAGGATATAAAAAAGGCAAATATTTTAAAGTATGGTTTAATGGCTTATCTAGTGGTTTGTGCTTTTCTAAGTTTTCAACAAATCAAGACTTGGGAAAATGGAGAGACCTTGTGGACGCATGCGATCGAAAATGTAAAGACCACTACTCTTCCTTATGGTAACCGAGGATTTTATTATCGAGAGCGAAAACAATTTCAAAAGGCCTTGGCAGATTATAATAGTGCGATTAAAATAAATGGTTCAAAAGGTGATTTATATAATAGTCGTGGTAAGACTTATTTTGATATGAATAATGTTGGACCAGCCATCAACGATTACCGTAAAGCCATCTCATTGGATGATAAAAAAGCAGAGTATCATGTTAACCTTGGCGCAGCACTCGGTGCACAAGGAAATATTGGAGGTGCGCTTAACGCACTCAATGCTGGGATCGCTGTCGATCCTGAATTTGCCAATGCTTATCTTAATCGATCTTTGGCTTATAGTCAGCAAGATAAATTTCAAGAAGCGATCCAAGACATTGATAAATATCTTTCTCTAAAACCTAATAACTCAGAAATGTGGTATGAAAAAGGATTGCTTGAAAGAGTAACTGGTAATAATTCTGAAAGTATAAAATCATTTACTCGAGCCATTCAACTGGATCCTAGAAATATCTTTTATTATCAAAGAGGTCGTACTTACGCAGGCATGAATCAACGAGATGCAGCTAAGCGAGATTTATTGCAGGCACAGCAGATGGGGGTGACGATTGAGGAGGATGTGCAGGGATTTCTTCGATAATTTTTTGATGTGTGGATTTTTTGATGTGCGGATTGGTGAATTTGTAGATGCTCTTCTGGCGTGTTTGGCTAACTATGGGCGGACGATTGGCGCTCTTTTGACGTTATAATTTGCGGAAAATTAGAAATTAGAAATTAGAAATTAATAAAAAAGCGGTTACTAGATTTTAGGATTTAGTAACCGCTTTTCTATTTATGTTATATTTATTCTTTATTGTTCTCCAGATTTTCGCTCTTCTTTTGCTATTTTTTTATTAAAAATATAATCCAACGGGCGACCATCAATATTTATGGGAGTATTAATATTTAGAATGCGAGCTAAGGTGGGTGCGATATCTACCACGCCAGCGGATTGACTAAAAGGTTGAGATTTTATTTGTGGTCCCATAAAGATGATAGGAACATTCGTATCATAACTATAAACTGTACCGTGACTGGTTCCGTTGGTACGAGCCCCCACTAGGGCGTATTCTGTAAAACGAATTTTCATTTCTACCCCACGATCTGGACGATAGTTGTTGCGAAAAAAACTAATATCTTTTTTTGTACTGGTGGCCAACATCAATTCTTCTGGAAGATATACATCCTCTACGAAAGGTAAGGTATCTACGGCATTGGCTACTTTTCTTTGCAAGTCTTTTTCCAACATTCCTTTGCTTGTTGCTTCCGCATAATCCAGTGCAAATCCTTGATAGTTGGCAATTTTAATAAATTCATTTTCTAATCCTAGTTCTCGTTGTAGACGTGCTTCGATCGAATCGATCATGATTCCGTAATCACGACTGGTGATTCGCTGTGCATCAATTCCTCTACGTACCAACTCTTCTGGAATTGGCACTACCCCATGATCAGCAGAAAGTGCTACGTAGTAATTTTCTTTACCAATTCGTTCGTCTAGGTAGGCGAAAAAATTACCTAAGTAGCGATCAAGTCGTAAATAGTAATCTTGTACTTCTTGGCTATAGGGTCCATATTGATGTCCAATCTTATCTGCCACAGAACACCCAACAAAAAGCATGTCAGGAACCTCATCCATTCCTAGTCGTTCATTTTCAATAATGGCCTTAGCAAATTCTAAAGTGTAAGCATCACCTATCGGAGAATTCCAAAGCAGCATTCCTTTACGTGCTTCATAAGAAGCATTGGAAGCAGGTGGTAAAAAACTGGATAATGTATGTGGGAAAGTTGTTCGTTGTGTTCCCAATTCATATGGAAAATCATCTTCTCGGGATGCGCTATATTCTTCTTCCGGAAGTAATTTTTCCCAACCTTTTTCCAGTGGTGCCTTCATGATTTCTTTACCAATATAATACTTTGTCCAATCTGGAAATTCAGATTTATAATAAGAAGAGGAGACCATTCGAGTGGTTGGCTGATTAAACCAAAAAGCACGATCGGCATTCAGGCCACCCATCAAGGTAGCAGAACGATCTTTGAATGCTACCGAATAAACTTTTGCTTCTGGATGAAGAGACTTAAGCCAATCTCCCAAGGCAGGAACTTCCAAATTGAAAGGAGAAGATCCGTAGATTTTTTTATCATTATCTTCCAGTCCTACTAAAGTGGTGGAAGTATCTGTCACGGCATACGCCATTTTAAAATCTGCTCCTCCGGGCGTAAAAAAGTTGTTGCCCATAATTCCATGCTTCGCAGGATGACAACCGGTAGAAAGTGTCGCATGTCCAGGAGCGGTACCTGTGATCGCATGCTGGTAATTTCCATTACTAAAAACAGCACCATCATCCAGCAACCGTCGAAATCCAGCATCGAATTGATCTCCAAAACGATCGATGTATTCTCGTTGCATTTGATCAACAGAGATCAAGACCGCTAGTCGAGGGGTTTCAATATCAACTCTAGTTTGGATGGGTTTGGATGTTTTTTTGAGGGTGTCGCAAGCTAAGATGCTTAATAGCATAATGGTCGCACCAAAAATAATCTTTTTCATGGGTAGTAATTTTCTCCTTTTAGTTTAGTATTGAAGTTTTTAAAAAGATTTTGGGAGGGACGAGTTGGGGACTGTTCCATCAAGTGTGTCATTTTGCCGCCCGCGCCTCTAATCCTAAAGGAAGCCTCGCGCGCTGACACACTTTAAAAGAACGGTCTCGCGAGTTGCAATTCGCCCCTCTATCTCAAAGGTAGTGATTTTTTTGGAAGGAGTCTAGTTGGGGCGTGGGCAGTGGGGCGGGTTGGGACGCGTGGGGGCGAATTGCAATTCGCCCTTACTCGCCCTGACCTAACCACCACTGCTCACTCGATCTACTATATCTGAGGCAAAGCGGCGCGGATCACTTTGGTTATTGCTTCGATTTCAATGAGGAAGCCGTCATGTCCATAATCTGAGGAAATTCCACGAAACTGTCCATTGGGTAGGTGATCGGCTAGCATTTGTTGGAAAGGAATGGGGATTAGCATATCTGAGTCAATCCCAATTACTATCGTCGGCATGGTCAACTGTTTGAGAGCCGCTTCGATTCCGTTGCGGTTGCGACCGATATTGTGGCTATCTAATGCTTTTAATAAATAGTAGTAGCATTGCGCATAGAATCGACGTTCTAATTTGGTTCCTTGATACTGCACATAGCTAGCGGCTTTGAACTCATCTATTTTATCATCTTCTTTATCCGTTTGATCTCGGACATATGCTTGGATGGTTCGGTAGCCGAGGAGGGCCTGAGCACGGGCAGCTTTTAGACCGATAGCACCAGCACGGTCTTTATTTTCTCGGAAAGTTGGATCGGCAAAAAGTGCCATTCGGCCCGCTTCATGGATCGCAATGGCCCAAGCAGATTCGCGGGCAGAAGTAACGAGGAGTGCCATATTTTTTACTCTGCTTGGATCTACGAGCGCCATTTCTAAGCATTGGTGTCCACCACAAGAACCTCCGATTAAGAGGGCGATGTCTTCAATGTTAAGATAGTCTCTTAATAAGAGATTTACTTTGGCCATATCTCGTATGGTAAAATAGGGAAACTCTAATCCATAAGAAATATAGT
>CALKJE010000187.1 GCA_937995675.1 uncultured Saprospiraceae bacterium | reverse complement strand
AGGAGAGTGGAACGAGGTATTCATCAACCTTCGAATCAATTTGGATATCCATTTTTATTCTTTCTCCAAACCGTGTTTCAATCAAGAACAGATAAGCCTTTAGCGTTTCTAATTCTTGTTTCATTGAGATCAACTCCTCATTTCGAACATCCAATATATTCCTATAAACATTTGATAGTTGATAGATAAACTGTTCCGCCTTTTCAGGATTTTTCTTTACCAGTGTACTTAAAACATTCAGACTATTAAACAAAAAATGAGGATTGACCTGACTGTTTAAAGTTTGATATTGTGCGGCGAGTTGCGCGTTTTTATATTTTTCGGTTTCTACTAAACTTTTTTTCCAAACATTTAAAAAATTAGCTGCCTGAAAAATGGTGGTAATCAATAAACCAATAAATAATGGTATGATAAATTCTCCAATCCCTAGCGAATTAAAAACGCATCGAAAACTACAATCATAAAGGAATGGACGATAAGCGAAATTGATAAGGTAAACAATAATAATAACCAGAATCGTATTACTTAATAAAGCAATCCAGAATGATTTCCAAGGAGCATCCAACCAAGATATTCGGGCTCCTAGATAGTTATTCCAGCTACTCATTCCTAGATATAATGCTTGTCCATACAGCATACTTATCAAAAAATAAATCAGCGCTTCAGCCCCATCTTCTAGGCAACGAGGGCAGGTCATAAGGAGAATTATAATAGAAATAATGGTATTGACAAATAAAGCTTTAACGAAGGCTCTCCAGAAACTATTACTATTTTCAAAGAAAAAATCAGCCTTATCCTTTTTTGCTACCGTAGAGATCATTTTAGACATGCTTAAAGGTATGAAAAAATGTTGATTTGTTGATTTGTTGAATCGTTGAAAAATTATACGTGTAAACGTGTAAACGATTCAACGATTCAACAAAAAGACTACTCTGCCGAAGCAAGTTGCTTATTCATTCGATCTGACGCTCTTTTTCCCCAATTAGGCTGAATAGAAGAAGTGGTTTCGTCCGCCTCAGCAAAAAGCGTTGCTGCTTTTTCTAAAAATGGCTTTGCCTTATCTGCTCCGCCACCAAACATTGCTGGCGTATAAAAAAGATTCTGTCCCATCAATAAAAGTGCACGAGGATTTTTAGGATCTACATTTAAAGCAACTTCTAATATATTTCCAGCTTTAGGACCGTAGTAAGGTGCCATCATCGGAGAACCTTGTAGTTTGGCTTGGTAATAATTTGCGCGCAAAGTAAGTACTTCACTATTATTGTCTAGCTTTTCAGCCGTTGTTAAAAATTTATCCATTTGCTCAAGGCAGGCATCGCAACCTTTTTTACCAGATCTCCAAAATACTTGACTGTTATAATAAGCAGCGTGATAAGCAAGTAACCATTCCGTTGGATTGCTGAGTGCAATTCGTTCGATGGTAGAAGTGACGACTTGTAATTCCTCTGGAGTCTTTGCTTGTTTAGCAGCGGTCAATTGCGCTTGTAAAGGTGCTTCCCAGCTAACCTGAGCAGTCATAAAATTATTTGCAAAAACGACGATTAAAACGATTAATAACTTTTTCATAATTTAGATATTTTTAGGTTTTGTATAAAGTAAAATGTATGATGTCTTATTCTTAATATTCTAATTCTAATTCTAATTCTAATTCTAATTCTAATTCTAATTCTAATTCTAATTCTAATTCTGTTTGATACTGTAAAGATATGGGCGTTTTAAGGTTTTTTAAAATAGGACTGACTGAATCGTAGAATATAGAGGATGAATTGTAATTGGTGTATTAATTAATAATTTTTTAATTAATAATTAATAATGTCTGTTTGTTGAAAAAGGCAGGTTGCCTCAATCGTTTGAACCTTTTTTACAAATCCGCATATCCAATAATCTAATAATCCACACATCTACAAATCCTTCACACCAATTTCATTATTCCTTTTTCCGAAATCAATAAACATCCCCATAAACGGAAATCTTGGAAACAAACTTCTCACCTCATTGCGTTGATAAACACCTGCCGAATTTGGCGCATCATCATAGCGGTAAGTATGCACTTGGTCAAAATTCGGTACATTGGTCATACTGATAAAAATGACGGTAAAGTGGTCGCGGATATTCGTCAAGTACGAAATATTCGCACTTAGATCATGGTAGTGAGGCGAACGCTTTTGGTAGAATCCAGGTTGGTTCGGATTCTGATAGGGACGTCCATTATGCCATCGGTAGGTTAGACCTACGCCCATACTTAATTTTGGAAAAAAGTGTTTATACACTACGGATACTACTCGTGGTGCACTAAATGGAACCGGAGCAGTTTCCGTCGTTTCGCGCCATTGTCTTTTGCTATCAATCAAACTTAAACTAACCCATAAGTCACCATTTTTGATGCTTTGTCGATCTCGATAGAAAAGGTCAATTCCGCGAGCAAATCCAGTTCCGTTATTACTGACGGTTTCTGTGTCAGTCGTGGCTAGTTGATGATATTTTTTATAATAACCCTCGAGACGTAGCAATCTATTATTAGCAGATTTAAAATAGGTCAATAATAAATGGTCCGCACTAGCAGGAGCCATTTTTACAGGCTGAGCATACGCATCTTGTGGAATATCTCGCTGCTGGTAACGACCTACACTAAAAGCTAGTTGGTGACCTGTTGCGATGATATGGTTGATTTGTAATCGAGGGGCAAGTGCAGGACGTTGCCATTCGTAACTATCTGCCCGTAGACCAGCGCGTAGTAACCATTTTTTATTTACATAATAATCTAGTTCAAAATAACCAGCAAGACTTTTTCGATCTGTTTTTCCAATTCGAATTTTTTCAGTATCCAAAAGGTCGAGTTGTTCTCCTTGATTTTCAAAAGTTAATCCGGTTTTCCATTTAAAAAACTCTTGATACTGTCCAGTTAATTTAGCGCGAAGTTGTTGGTTATTTCCCGTAAGGATTTTATGAAAATTATCCACTTGAAAATCAGTTTGGTCATAACTTTGTGCGTATCCTAATTCCCAAAATCCAGTAGTGCCAATCGGTTGTTGATAAACTGCCTGACCATAAAAATTATTATTATTGATACCCAATCGCTCTCCACCATATTGTGCAATCGAAGCAGTATCTTGAGAAGCAAAAGTGGTACGATTCCCTTTAGCATAAATTTTTAGCGTAGCTCCTTTTTTATTATTCCACCAATAACCACCCTGTAATTCTTGACTACGAGGCGCTTGTACGAGAATATCTTTAGCCTCTTTACTGATAAATTTATAAAGTCCTAAATCGGTAAAGGTACCGGCAAAGCTGACTGCTTGATTTTTCATCTTCTTGGTATAACCAGCCGATCCTCCTAGCGTCATTAAGCCCAAAGAAAATTTATCTTCCTCTGGCATATTCTGTGTTTGCAAAATCAAAGCTGCCGATAAAGCATCGCCATACTCTGCAGAAAATCCACCAGAAGCAAACGTAATTCCAGAGAAATCAAAAGGAGAAAATCTACTTCGACTAGGAACATCCGGAATCGTAGCAGAATAAAAATTCGGGACTCTCAACCCATTTATAAAAGCCTGTGTTTCACTAGCCGCACCACCACGGACCAATAACTGTCCCGTCTCACCAGCAGGCGTCGCACCCGGTAATACACTCAACGCTTCGACCAAATCACCGGTCGCACCCGTCGTCACCACATCGATGCTACTCATGACCGCAGTTTTACGCGTGTCACTCGCTTCCATTGCACCTGCAGTAATCACAACTTCCGACAAAGAACTAATCGTCGGTCGTAACCGAAATGCAATTCTTGTATCCTGATTTAACTCAACGCGCATAGAATCGGTCGCATATCCAATATGCTGAACCATCACCAGTGCCGACCCAGCAGCAGAAGTTTTAAATGAGAAATTACCCATTGTATCTGCTGTCGCACCTTCATAAGTGGTAGGCAGATAGACATTTGCACCCGTTAGTGCTTCTCCAGAGTTGCTATAAACCGTACCGGAAAGGGTATTTTGTGCATTGAGTAAAAAAGGAAAACAGAAGATAAAGGTGAGTAAGAATTTCATAATCTTTTTTTTCTGCAAGATAGAGGAGAGGATGCCTTAAAGAAAATAGACTTGACTGAATCGTAGAAATGGAGGGATGAGTTGTGTTTTAATGAATAATTAATAATACGCTTTAACGTGAATAGTAATAGTTTAGATAAGCTCTAACGGGACTGTCCTATAAACTGTGTCTAAATAAATTTAAAACTTCAAAAATAACTTCAACCTCAACCTCAAAGCATAAAACGAAGACTTGTAATCGACTGATATTCAGGTTGCTAAAAAAAATATTTTACGTTAAAGAGAAATTTGAAATTGTTTTTGAGGTTGAATTTGCGCTTGAAAAACACAAAAATTAGAACAGTCCCCTTCAAAAAAAAAATTTTAAAAACCAGAAAACCCTTATGATCTCTTTCGACCATAAGGGTTTTGTTCAGTTTATCAGTTACGTTCACAGCGCAAACGTATGCAAGTATAGGCGATATCCCCTATACCTCATGTATTAAGACCGCCCTAAGTTTAGGGATGAATTGTTATTGTTGTTAATTGTAATGAATAAAACTGTTGACTTAGATAGATTCATAATACCTCCTTTTTATTAGTGAAGAAATCTCCCGTCGCGCTCTCGGGCATCGGGCTAGTGCAGCTTACACATACCAAACATAATCTTTTTTTGGGGAAAAGTAAATAGGTGTGCGATTATCTTTGTATTTATTTTTAGAAAATATGGAGTGGTTAGGTAATTTCTAGACTATTTGCCTTTTAAATTTACCTTGGTTACCCATCTTTTTGAATATCTTTTAAGGGACTGTTTCCTCAAGTGTGTCATTTTGCCGCCCGCGCCTCAATCCTAAAGGAAGCCAAGCCCGCTGACACACTTTAAATGAACAGTCTCTCTTTTAATGTAAAATCTCAAACTGAACAGCAGTCCAGCTTGGGATTTCTCTGTAAAAAGAAAAAACACGATAGTGGGCATTATTAACTAAAAAATTATTCACTATCACACACGATAGAAGTGCATTATTAATTATTCATGCGAATCAGGGGTTGGAAATAAATATTTGAATTAAAGAAACATCATCTTCTAATTGAATTTGGGATATTTTGCTTCTGGCTCCTAGCTTGGCCACCCGTCCCTTCGGGTTCACTAATTAACATTAGCTCATCCTCTTTTATCGCGATAGAAGGGAGCAAGAAGCCAGAAGCAAGCGGCAAGAAGCATCTTCCGAAGCCCTTTTTTATTTTAATTAGAAATTCAACTCCTGATTCGCATTATTCATTATAAAATTATTAATTAAAAGCAAAGCCAGCAGCCAAGCCCCTAATAAGCACCACCACCTCCAGTCATATCACTAGCAATCGGATGCCAAGTTGTTTTCGTTTCAGTAGTTGCTAAAATCCGGTAAGGACTCTCGTGATAGTCTTTGAATAAATCTGCCTCCTCAATAAAAATAGGACGTTTTAAATTATCAGCAGCTTGTGTTTGGATTGCCTTTTTATCGGCTTTGCTATTTCCATAATAAACAAAAGCATTAACGTCTTTGTGCGTCGCAAAATGATCAATTAGTTCTGCTCGTTTTCCAGTTAAGATATTTACCACACCACCCGGAAGGTCGCTCGTATGCAAAACCTCTGCAAAATTAATAGCAGCGGTCGCTTCTTTTTCACTGGCCAAAATAACCACGGCATTCCCTCCGCAGATCGCTGGAAAGATGGCCGAAGCCAATCCTAATAATCCATGATTCTCAGGTGCAAAGATAGATACGACACCCATCGGCTCTAAAACAGAGAAATTGAAATGAGCCGAGGCAACTGGATTGACAGCACTATAAATTTGTTGATACTTATCTGCCCAACCCGCGTAATGTACGGCACGATCCACCGTCGCATCCACTTCTCGTCCTGCCTGTTTTGCCGTATAACCTAGATCGGTCAGCGTAGCAATAAATTGGTCACGTCGTTCTTCTAGCATCTCTGCGATACGATATAAAATCTGACTGCGATTATAAGCAGTACGACTAGCCCATTTGCCTTGTGCCTTACGAGCAGCAACAACGGAATTACGAAAATCTTTACGAGAACCCAAACACATATTGGCGATTAAAGTATTAGAATTGTTTTTTAATTTATAATATCTCCCTGATTCAGTCCGAGGAAATGCTCCTCCGATATATAGCTTATAAGTCTTTAGAACCGCGAGACGAACAGGCGTACCGTTGCCATTGCTTCTCCCATTTTGGGTCGCTTTTTTAGCCAGGGTTTTTATGGTTGATTTACGTTTAGCCATTTTTATTTTTTTTATGCCGTTAGCGGTTAGCGATTAGCTATTGGCTGCTTTTTATCCGTGTTCAACACGATTGAAGAGCAGCCAATAGCTAACGGCCAATAGCCAATAGCTATTATTTATCCTTTTACATTTAAATAAGCAGCCAGACCCGCTAC
>CALKJE010000186.1 GCA_937995675.1 uncultured Saprospiraceae bacterium | reverse complement strand
AATATTTTATGGACTTTAAAAACGGGGAATCCTAGTCTGAGAACGGACCTGTTTAATATGATCAAAACCTTAGATGGAAACTATATCGGTATTGGAAGTAATTTTGATGCTAGCTTGGATAATGGCTTTGGTATCCGAACGGGTTATCTGGTTAAGTTTGATGATGAAGGTACGATACTTTGGGAAAAGCAGTACTATGGTACGTTTGGTGGACAACATAAAAATGAGTTTTATGATATAGTAGAAATGGCAGATAGTAGTTTGGTCTTATGTGGTGAATCGACTAAAAATTCGGAAGACTTCCCACAGCGCGGCTGGCTAGTCAGTCTAGACAAAAACGGAAATTTAGATTCCCTGACCGTAGATGTCAAGATGGTAGAAGTACGATCGGAAGTCTCGCTGAATGTTTATCCCAATCCGGCAGATACGTATGTTACGCTAGAATTAAAAAATGAAAATATCGAACGAGTGGAGTTGTATACTTTGACGGGGCAGCTGCTGCGGAGAGAAGAAATACAAGGCACGCGAGTGGAGATTTCTGTGGCAGATTTGCCAGCAGGTGTTTATTCGGTTTTGGTGAATGGTCGGTATGGGAAGCGGGTGGTTGTTTTTTAGACACTGCGCGTGTTGAAGCGCTACGCTTGTTGAATTGTTGAGACCTAAAACCTTTCCTTTTAGCACAAGGCAAACAATCACAAAATCTCCCCTTGGGGTCGGGGTAAAATTTTGTGATTTTTTTCCGAGTCTGGCCTAGCTTTGAGAACTCCGCGAGCTAGCCAACGCGCCAGCAAGAGTTCTTAAAGCGGGGAGTGCTTGCTCTTGCTCTTGCTTTTGCCCTTTCCATTTGAATTCTGCCACACCGTCCGTCTTCCGACATCTTCCGATGAACCATCAAAGACTTATCGCTGTTCTAAGAGTAATCGTTTATTTTAAACCGTATAAAAAGTTTCAAATATGAAAATGATCATCCCATTTATAACTTTATTTATCTTTGGTTTAGTAGCATGCAATAATCCACAAGGATCTGCGCTTTCCAAAGATAATTCGATGGAAAAAACCGCCTCCGCTACCACCGTTGCTCAAACCGATCCGATTAAAAAGATCGTCAAAACAGCGGAAGAATGGAAATCCGAACTCACTGCGGAAGAATATAATATTCTACGGGAAGCAGGAACCGAACGTCCTTTCACAGGAGATCTTCTAAAAAATAAAAAAGAAGGAATCTATACTTGTGCAGGTTGTCAATTACCTTTATTTGATTCAGCTACAAAATTCGATTCAGGAACTGGCTGGCCAAGTTATTTTAAACCAGTCAACGACGTCAACGTTGCCGAAAAAGTGGACAATAAATACGGCTGGAATAGAGTAGAAGTGCTTTGCGCTCGCTGTGATGGTCACTTAGGTCATGTTTTTGATGACGGCCCGAAGCCAACCGGATTGCGATACTGTATTAATTCTGCTTCTTTGGATTTTGTCGAGAAATAGGTTGAGGTGTTTATTCGTTGAAATGTTTAATCGTTTAATCGTTGATTCGTTTTATCACATTTCTTGAATTCTATTATTTTAGAACTTAAATTTATTGAGTTTGAGTACAGTTGAATGAACTAAATGTTCAAAAAAAAGAGGTAATATACCTGTTTTGAGTGCGGGCGGATGCACTTTCCCGATGAAATGTCGGGACCAGGAGGCGAGGAGAGCACATTCAAAAAGCCCGTTTCCAACTTAGTCGGAAACGGGCTTTTATATTTAGAAGATTGTTTAATAATCTCTTTTGCGTTAGCATTGCGTCATACGATACTGATTAACCAATCACCAATTAACCATCTAGTTAAAAATAAGCAATGCTTATTATTGGAGACAATGTCAATGATCTAAACAGAGATAAACAAACACTCCACTACTTTTCAGCAGGCTTTCTTTTCTTACGCTTACTCTTAAATAATTCTACGATCTGCTTGTCTTTTAAGAATCCTAGATCTTTAAAAGTTCGGGTGACGAATTTCTTAATATCTTGGTAATCTCTTCCACGTTTGTCTACATAAACCTTTAATAGTTTTTTGACATAGGCCATGCAAAGATCTTTGATATCTTGGTTGAATTGTTGGTTGCCAAAAATATCAATATAGACAGGGAAGATTTTAGATAAATCAATCCATTTTGCATACTCCGATGTATCTAAAGAAGACATCATCTGAGCGATATAGCTAAAGATCGTTTTTCGAATCACGGTATTAAAAGTAGAAACACCTTCGTGTTGTGCATAAGCCACTTTTACTGCCTCGATGGCATCTTCGTGCTCGTAGCCTTTTGTATGGATCGTATTGGTCAGCTTGTAAAGTTCCGTTAGTTGATCTTCAATTCCTTTGTCTAGAGATTCATAAATCCGTAGATCGGCCGCTGCGTTTAATGGTAAGCGACTTTCGTATAAGAAGAGTAGGTGTTGCATCCATTTTTCGTCAAATTGGGTAATGTTCTTTCGAGCATTATTCAACGCGTTGGCAAAATGCTTTTGGTTTCCTTCTTCTATATTCATAAAAGAACCATAGATCGCAAGCATTTCGATATACTCATCCGTATCTTTAAAGTCTTGATTATTTAAAAACTTCACGATCTCTGGCGCAACCGAAGCATTGGTTAGACCACTCATGATTCGGTGAATCAAAAACAATTTCAAGCTAGAAAACTCTACCTTTAATTCAGACAAATTCGTTGGGAAAACAGCCGATTGGTAGTTCTCGTTTTTAAACTGGCGGAAGTAACGTGTATAAAGAATTTGTCTTTCTTTGGTGATTTGAAATCTAGAATCTTTTAATCCTTGTAGGAAATAGCGGATTCTTTTATTACTAATTTCGTTGATCAAACTGGTAATCCAGATATCGCTACTCAAAGCAAAACCAGTTTGTATTGTCTGTCCCATTCTCTTTTTGATGGTATCAAAATTAGAGGAGTTACAAACACTTAAAAGAATTTTCTTAAAGTGTGGTTGTGGGCGTACATAACGGTAAAGCTCGTCTACTTCACCTCTTAGAACAGCATATCCTAAAATTCTAGGTAAGAACAATCCTTCAAATTTTTCATCGAGTAATGCTTCTTCGAAAGCGACCAACTGTAGCGGGTGGTGCTCTGCAACCACTTGATGTAAGGCTCCGATCATGGGCTCAAATTCGGTGCGTAGCTTGATATAATCTTCTTCTTCCTCTTCTTCGAGGTAAGTTTTTAAGAATTCAGAAGCCTGAATTTGCGTAGCAATCTGGTCTAATTGATTTTTGTAATGCGGATCTAACACGGACATATTAAGTGATTTTATTTTAAAAGTTGCCCCATTAAGAGATTGTATGGATTTTCATGATTGTGCGAAATTGAGAAAATTAAATTCTGGATGAGGCAAAAAACGCAGACGATGCCAAAGCATCGGCGAGGATTTTTAACGAAATACAGGATGAAATTTGCCAATTGCAGCCAATTAATGAAGATTCATACATTCTCTAATTTGAAACCTGATAGAACAGTTAAGTTCTATCAGGTTTCGAGTTGAAGTTGGACTAACTTCGGGTAAAGTTGATATGTTTCTTGCGGCGAAGATACCCATAAACCATAGAAAAAAAAAGC
>CALKJE010000185.1 GCA_937995675.1 uncultured Saprospiraceae bacterium | reverse complement strand
TTACTTGCAAGTCATTGATTTATAGCCACCCATCCGCTTTCGCGGTTCCCTCATTGATGCACTGTCGTACATCACCCTGCGGGTTTATTCGGTCATTTCAGCTAATTTTGTTTTCCGTAGCTAAGGCTACGCAAAAAAAATGGAGCTTCGTCTTGAAAACCAAGCACTTACAATTAATTTCAACCTCCATTTTTGAACAACTTCATTATTAATTCTTCATTAAAACATTATTCATTACAATTCTTACTGACACTTCAGCTTCTGCGTCATTTCATATTTTGCAGACTCCGCATACTTCGCGTCCTTTACTTTTCCATAAGCGCTACAAGCATCTGATTTTTTACCCATTGCTTGATAAATTTTAGCGATCTTATAATTATACTTAGATAGATTTTTTTCATCGTTTGCTGCAGTATACTCCAATGCTTTCTCATACATCGCTAACGCGTCGCTATTTTTTCCTTCTTTGGCAAATTTAGCTGCCGCTTTAGATGTCGTAATTCTTGCTCCTTTTTTGTATCCACTCACTTCTTTAGCATTGGCACCAGCTAGTTCAACTGCCTTATTGGTGTAGTAAAGTACGCTATCCATAGATTGTCCTCGGAAAGCTTTACTTACTCCATAATAAGCACGAGCATAACCTTCATCAATCGCAATTGCTTTATTGAAAGCGGTCATTGCCCCAGATCGGTCCTTAGCTTTTAATTTTGCACTTCCCTGCGTATAATAAAGTATAGGTAGTTGATCCGTTACCTGCTTTGCCATTTCTGGATTATTATATTTTTCAGAAAGTGCTATTGTTTTTTCAAATCCTGTGATAGCACCATCCATATCCTTCTTATCGTGTGCCATCCGGGCTGTATTATATTGTAAGGTAGGTAACATCCCTGTGATTTTTCCAGTTATTTCAGCTGCTTCATCTCCTAATGCTTCTGCTTTTGGTAAAAGATCCATTAGCTTAGTCAAAGCCGCATCTGGTTGTTCGTTGGCCCCCGTTACTACTTCATTAAAAGATTTTGTGACTTCATCCAATGTCTGGGCAGTCAGGTTTACAGAAAATAGGGCTGCTAATAAGATTAAACTAAATAAACGTTTCATTATTAAATGCATTTTAATATTTAAATGCTGAAATGCTTTTCACATTTCGAACATTTGTAATTTGTTAAATAATAGGTTTAAATCCCGTTATTTTCAACACCTCAAATCAAGTTTAGACAAGGTCAGCATAACGAGAACACCAAAATAATGGTTCTTGACCAATGTATGTTGGAAAAATAGTTTTTTTTTCATTTAACGACAAATTCAACGGAATTCTTAAAGGTAAGGAGATACAAAAAACAATACTTCTATTAGATTTATTATTCGAGATAAATTTAATTGACCATTCACTCACTCTTATGATCTAATCGCTCTTTTTATTGATTAAGATTGTTTTTATTATCTTTAAATAATGAAGCTGTTTAAGAATGTTCACAAAAGGCGAGGGTAAGTGCTTGATCATACTACTGGACATTTGCGGGATTGAAGCTACTCTCCGGCGGTACTGCCGGAGCTGGGAGGCAGAAAAAGGAAGAAATGTCCAGTAGTATGATGCTCATTTTTAAACAGCTTCAATACACGCTCTCATCAGTTATCATTATTTTTGAACAACTATTTACCAAAAAGATAATCATGAAATACGTTTTTCTTATCCTCTCCTTTACTATTTTCTTTACAATGGCTTGTACCCGCACTTCTCAACCAGGGCAGCAAACTACGCCAGTGACCGCTCCGATACCAGAAAAGGTCGAAACCAAAAGCTTCGGAAAAGCCGTTTTTAAAGGTAGTGGTAATGAGCCTTTTTGGTCTTTACAGATTGATGAAAATCATACCTTAATGATAAAATCAATCGACGATCATCAATTCAAACTAAATGCCCCGATCACAGAAATAACCACTGTGAACGATGCCAATGCTACCAACCTAACCGCTGATTTAGGAGATGGAAAAGTGACGATCATGTTAATGGAAAACGGTTGTCAAGATAATATGTCTGGTAAAAAATCTTCTCACGCCTTACAAGTACTCATCAAAAATGAGACCTTAGAAAAACCCGTTCTTTACAAAGGATGTGGAGAATTCTTAGACGCATACCTAGTGAATAATAACTGGATTTTAGAAAGCATCAATGGCAAAAACATAACTAATTTGCCGATCGAAAAAGCACCTACCCTAAACATAAATTTATTGCAAAAAAAGGTCAACGGTTTTGCGGGTTGCAACACCTTTTTTGGTGCTGTAGAAATGGAAAAAGGAAGGCTAAAATTTGGAGATATTGGGCTGACTAAAAAAGCTTGTAAAGACAACACCACAGAAGCTGCCATAGTAAGTTTACTCAATGATCCTGCACAAAAACATGCGATAAATAAAGACGGTAGTTTAGTAATAAAAGGAGCTAAACAAACCCTTATTTACAAGTCGGATAACAAATAGCTAAATAGCCTGATCTAGTCTTTGATAGGGCTTGATTTTACTATAAAAACAGGATCTCTTACTTTTGCTAGCAAGCAAACTACGCAAACGCTTAAATTGTTTCCTGACGGTATTCAATAACTCTTCCTGGTGATCCGTAACCGTTACCAAATCATTTAAAAGCCAAATTTTCAACGTATAACTAAATGCCAGCATCTCATTATAAAGATAAACCAAATCATTATTAATCATACTTGTTTCCAGCTTTTTCTCTACTTGCAAAAGTTGATGAACACGCTCAATCTCCCGATCTAAAAAATGATCAATTTTCTGTATTTCTTTTAAAACCATGATAATTGATGTTTTATACAAAGAATCATTTTATAAAATTCAAATATATAACTTTTAAATAATATGAAAGTTCGATCTAAATATTTTTTTTGTATGAAAAAAATATAACTGACTGATAATCAATCTTAAAAAAATGAAATTTTCTTGAAAAAAATCCATCTAACCACAAAAAATCTGCATCTTTTACCCCTTGACATCCAGCATAAGGATGCGTATTCTTCCCTCGTTTCTAATAATAAAGAACGACTAAAAGAGAGTTTTCCCATTACGGTACTCAATACCAATACTCCATCAAAAACCGCGATTTACTTAAAAGGGCTACAAGAAAATTGGCTTAATGATAAAGGTGGAAAGCTAGGTATTTGGCTTGATGATACTTTGATCGGAATGGTCATGATTAAAAATATTGACTGGAGTATTCCTAAAGGTGAATTGGCTTATTTCATTGGAGAAAAATTTACAAGAAAAGGGTATGCGACCGAAGCAATCCAATCTGTATTGGACTATTGTTTTAATGAATTAAATTTTCTAAAAATTTTTATTCGAGTCATTTCCACCAATACTGCGAGTCTTGGGCTGGCCGAAAAATCCGGTTTTATTCGGGAAGGATATCTAAAAGACGAATACCGAACGGGTAATAAAAAACTGGTCGACCTAGTTTACTTTGCTACGTTTCCGTCAAACGAGTTTTAATTATCGTCCTCGTAATACTTCCAGAGGTGGCTTATTCAACACCTCTCGACTATTCAATAATCCAATCAAAACCGTCAATCCAGTAATCGTAAAAAATACAATAAACGGTGGAAACCAATCTGGCTTAAAAGGAATATCAAAACTATATTTTGCCAACAACCAACTGCCTATAAAAGACAATCCAATTCCTGTCAAAGTAGCCAACGCACCCAACATAAAATATTCTAATAAATTGATCAATAAAATTTGCCGACTCTGCGCTCCAATCGTTCGCAACAATACACTTTCTTTTATTCTTTGATATTTACTCAGCACTACTGAACTAATCAAAACCAATAGTCCTGTCAAAATACTAAACAAAGCCATAAATCGGATCACAAAAGAAACTTTACCCAGCACATCTTCTACCGATTGCAAAACTGCAGATAAATCTACCACTGAAACATTTGGGAAATTCTGAATTAGTTTTTGCTGAAATTTAGCCGACTGCTCAATATTTGCCGTTCGTGATACAATGACATTAAATTGCGGAGCTCGCTCTAAAACACCTTTTGGAAAAACCACAAAAAAGTTGGTCTGTAACCTACCCCAATCAATTTTTCGAACACTTCCAACCACCGTTTCGATCATCGCTCCTTGTACATTAAAGGTTAATTTAGAGCCTATTTCTCCATCCATATCTTCTAATACCCTTTCATCAACCGAAACATAGATTGTCCCATCGTCCAATTTATTACCTGTCCATTCTCCTTCTATTATCTCCTCCGATTCGATCAACGTATCACGATACGTCACCCGATACTCTCGATTAAAAACCCAACCTCGAGGAGAACGGGTCGTATCCGCCTTCATTTCCATTTTGGTCATCCCATCTATCTCTGCCAATCGAATGGTAACAATCGGTACCTCTTGTAAAATAGGCATCGTAAATTCCCTGGTCAGATCTGCTACTTGTTTTTGCTGATTGGATTGAATATTAAATAGGATCATATTCGGCTGATCACCTTGCCCAGTAAATTCTACTTGATTGAGTAATAATCCTTGCACAAAAAACAAGGTTGATATCAACGCCGATCCTAACCCGATAGAAACCACCAAAATCAAAGTCTGATTCTGCGGTCGATATAAATTCGCAATACCTTGTCGCCAAATATAACTCCAACTGACTGGGAAAAATTTCCGTACCAAAACCATCAGTAATTTAGCAACACCGGTCAATAATAAAAACGCGATGACAATGGCAACTGGAAAGACAATCGCCACCATTTCTTCTCCAGTTTGCCAAAAAGTAAAACCAGCAACAAACACAAAAATCGCTACATAGACCAACCATCGCAACCAGTCTCGTTCGTTCGCATCTTGCTCATAGGAGGCATTCAACGTTCGCAACGGTGAAGTCTTACGAATCGCCAATAAAGGCAATACCGCAAACAATAAAGCAATAGACAATCCCGTAAACATTCCACTAAAAATAGAAGACCATGAAATATTAGCACTGACATTTTCTACAGGTAAAAAATCACTTAAAACCTTCGGCAATAAAACCTGCAAACCACTACCAAGCATCGCTCCCAATACGGCTCCCAAAAATCCTAAAAGCGCAATTTGTAATAAGAAAATCAAAAAGGCCTGACGACCACTCGTCCCCATACAACGCAATACGGCCACCACAGAAAGTTTATCTTTTACATAGATATGCACCGCACTCGCAACGCCTATACAACCCAATAACAAAGCAATAAATCCAACTAAATTTAGGAAAGTCGCCATATTAGAAAATGCCGCACCGATACTTTCTTTTCGTCGCTCTACCGTCGTCCAACGCACACCATTACTTTGTAGTGTAGTTTTTAGGCTATCCACCATCACTTCCATGTCTAGGCTTTCAGCAGTTTTAAAATAGTACTGATATTCTATTCTACTCCCCGGCTGAATCAATCCAGTTTGATCTAAATATTTTTGTCCAATAAAAATGGCTGGCGCCACTGACGAAGCAATCCCCGATCTTCCCGGTACAGATTTTAACGCACCTGCGATTTCAAAAGTCAAGTTTCCTACCTGAATTGAATCACCCTTTTCAATATCAAACTGTAATAATAAAGTCCGATCTACTAATGCCTTTTTTTGATCTCTGATTTCGTCTACAATACCGAGTGGTTCTGTATTAAAATTTCCATAGAAAGGATAATTTCCTTCCAGTGCAGAAATTTGGGAAAGTCTGGTTCCTCCATTTTTAGGAAATAAAATCATTGAAACGAAATTTGTCACTTGTGCTCGCTCTCCTTCTATTAACTCCAAAGCGGTCTGCAATGAATCCGTCATCAGTCGATTTGATTCTATCTTTAAGTCAGCTCCCAGAAGCGTTTTTGCTTCTCGATTAATATCCGCCTGTAAATTTTCACTAAAAGAATTAATCGCTACCAAGGCTCCAATCCCAAGAATGATCGAAGAGATAAAAAGCAGCAGTCGTCCTTGATTACGGCGGCTATCGCGCCAAGCCATTTTTAATAGCCAAGATATTCCGGGTTGGGTCATAAAATTTTATATCTAATAATTAGTGCTTGTCTAAAAAGCGCACAAAAGTATACATTTAAATAGGACAACCTAAAACGCGAATAGTTCACGTAATGAGCAACACCTTCGATTTTATTATCTTTGTTAAAAAAAAACATGCGCCCGCTACTCTTCTTATTTGTTTCCTTCCTTTCGTTCAATGCGCTATTTGCCCAATCTTCTATTCAAAAAAAGATAGATGCACTCGCTAGCCATCCGCATTTGGTGCACGGACAGCTCAGTGTCGCACTAATGGACGTAGCGACCAATCAACTAATTGCAGGGCATCGTGCCGACAAAACCATGATTCCAGCTTCTTCTCTCAAAGTTTTAATCACAGGAATTGCGCTAAAGAAATTAGGCAAAGATTATCGTTTTAAAACAGCGCTAGCACACGATGGTATTATCACCGCCGATGGTACGTTAAAAGGCAACTTAATCATCCGTGGTTATGGCGATCCTACGCTCGGCTCTCATCATTTTGCGAAAGCAGAAACCCACGATATCGTTTTAAAAAAATGGACAGATGCCATCAAAAAAGCGGGAATCAAAAAAATCGAAGGATACATCATTGGAGATGCTTCTTATTTTTCCACCCAAGTGGACGGACGAACTTGGCTTTGGGAAGACCTCGGTAATTATTACGGAGCAGGTGCTTGGGGCCTTAATTTTCATGAGAACCTTTATCTCCTCGATCTTAAACAAAATGGCAAATTCGGCGCAACGCCACCTGTCTTATCCGTTCATCCTACGGTCCCTAATTTACGTTTAGTCAATGAACTAACCCAAGCCGAAAAAGGTAGTGGAGACAATGCTTATATTTTTGGAGCTTCTTATGGTACGACCCGTTTTATTCGCGGTACGATTCCAGTTGGTTCTGGAACTTTCACCATCAAAGGTAGTATACCAGATCCACCGTTTTTTGCGGCATTCCAGCTTATGCAAAATTTAGAAAAATCAAATATTGAAACCAGTCAACGAGCGGCTTCCTTATACCAACTAGAACAAGAAGGTATTTCTATTGGCAAAACAACCGTGATCGATACCTACTACTCTCCTTCTTTAGATAAAATTGTAAAAGAAACCAATCTAAAAAGCGTCAACTTATATTGCGAAGCATTACTCCGATTACTCGGAAAAACAGAAAAAGGAAATGCGCATCCATCCCAAGGATTGGAAGTAATAGTGGATTACCTAAAAAATAGTGGGTTGCCTACGGCGGGACTGCACCTCGCTGATGCCAGTGGTCTATCTCCTCGAAATTCAGTGTCGGCCCGACATTTAGCGGCCTATCTCTCCTTTTTAAAAACCCAAGACGATATTTTTCCTAACTTCAAACCTTCGCTTCCCGTAGGTGGAAAATCTGGTGCTTTAAAATATTTATTTAGAGGAACGATTGGTGAGAATAAGGTGTTTGCCAAAAGTGGTGGAATGGATCGCGTCCGTAGCTACTCTGGTTATGTGCAGAATAAGCGTGGAAAATGGCTTGCTTTTTCTGTTATCGCCAATAACTTTACTGGAAAAAGTGCCACCATGAGGAAAGAAATGGAAAAGCTGATGCTTGCATTTTGTCAATGACTTTGAAAACCGTAATTTTATCAGGTGAAAAATTATATACTCCCTTTACTACTTGCCATTTTTCTTACTGGAATACTTTCCTGTGATGACGGCCTTGGTCCTTCTCAAAGTACCAACCATACTACTACGCACGAATACGATCCCAGTATTCCTCAAAATAAACCAGATTCTTCCACCGACCCTGATCTTACTCAAAAAGAAAGCAATCGTTGGATCTGGCAAAAACCAGAACTCGTAATTCGCAAACTCGGAGATCTCGATAACAAAACAGTGGTAGATATCGGAGCTGGACCTTACGGTTATTTTTCTTTTATTATCGCTGGAAAAACTTCTGCTAAAAAAGTGATCGCTCTCGACATCGATGAAGAGGCCGTCAAATTTATGCAGGATGCTCGCAAATTATTACCCGACGCTCGACGCGATAAATTTGAAACGAGACTGGTAAAACCAAATGATCCAATGCTAAATTCTAGTGAAGCGGATGTAGTAATGATCGTTAACACGGTTACCTATTTTGAAGATCCGGTAGATTATCTAATCAATCTACGTCGTGGAATCGCAAATGGTGGTCGCCTCGTTATTATTGATTTTAAAAAGCGAACCACCACTATTGGTCCTAATACCGCTGATCGAATTGCCATCGGTGAGCTAGAAATTATTCTAAAAAAAGCGGGATATAAAAATATAGAATTTGATGACCGAACACTAGAATACCAGTACATTGTTACGGCTTACAAATAAGAACTAGTTTATTCAGATCTACATTTTTATGATCAACCTTATGCTCAATCAAGTATCTCTTTAAAAGTCCACAGCTCTTATTCTAGTATTTAGACCAGAATAAGAGCTGTGAGTTTTTGATACCTTTAAAAAAGCCTTTTAATTATTTTCGGATAATCGTTTTAGTGGTAAAAACGGCTCTTTTCTCATCACTAATCAGAACAGAATAAACACCAGTAGGTAAATGACTAATATTAAATCCTGTAGTCCCTTCTGTCGCTAACGAAAATGCTTCACTAAAAACAATTTTACCGTTGGTATCTATAATTTGGATAACCCCTTCTACCTCTTCTGAAGGTCTATTTGAACTAATATTCAGAATATCCAAAACAGGATTAGGGAATACCTTCCAATCTCTATCTGATTGACCTGTTTGAATCGTAATGATTTCACTAAATTCTGAACTGCCATCAAAATCTATTTGTCGAAGACGATAATAATATCTTTTGCCTAGCTTAATTTCCTGATCATTAAAACTATATTCATTCAAA
>CALKJE010000184.1 GCA_937995675.1 uncultured Saprospiraceae bacterium | reverse complement strand
GATTACCAGACTTATCAAAATAAGTAATAAAAGGATCGAGGGTATATCGGAATCGTCGAGAAGGTTCTCCAATTTGCTCTGAAGGATTGGCGCGGTACGCACCAGCTTCTCCGTCGAGCCAGTAAAAATAGCTGATGTTTTGACTGCGATTAAAATTTCCATTAAGACCAAAACTTAAGCGATCCGTTAGTCGATAGCGAGTACCAAAATTAAATCGCTGATGGTCGCCATAATTGTTTTCGCGGTAGCTTTCGTTTTTACGAATAAAGCTGCTAAGTACTAAATCAAATTTTCCAATTTTCTGTCGATGTGATGCACTGATACCAACGGCGTAAGGTTGATAATTTGTACGCATTTGGCAAGTATCGGAGATTGGACCTTCACACAAAATCGGAACGACGGGCTCTTCAGGATCACCATCCCACCAGATTTTTTCTTCGTCTGCAGGATTTAGATAGGCGGTATAGAATGTTGAAAATTTAGTGCTAGATTTTGATTTGGCGTAAGCCGTTCGGATATTGATAATTCCGTTCATGGCAGAAGATCCGTAGAGGGCAGAAGCAGCACCTTTTACGACTTCGACTTGCTCGATATTTTCTACCGCAATATCTCCCCAACTGGTACTTCCTGCGTCCGCTTGTAAAATTGGAATATCATCCACGAGTACTAAAACTCTACTTCCTGCACCATAAGACCAACCCGATCCACCTCGGATATTAGGTTGTCCATCTATGATGTTTACACCTGGAACTTTGTCGAGTACCTGATCTACCGAAGAGGCGTTGGTATTATCAATCAAAGTTGGTTTGATGACTTCTAAAGAGACGGTTACTTCTCCCAACGGTTTTTCGTAGCGACCGCTGGTGACGGTAGCGGTTTGTAAAATATTGGTGGTTTCTTCGAGTTGGAGGCTGAGTTGGAGTGGTTGATTTTCTTTGACTTGGATATCCATTTTTCCTGTTTCATAACCAACATAAGAGTAGGAGAGGGTATAATTTCCTGGAGTTAAGTCAAGCTTAAAATTTCCATCTAGATCGGTGGTCGTTCCCATCTCACCTGCACGGACGGTGGCAGAGATCAGTGGCTCTTTAGATTTTTGATCTATAATTTGTCCGGTGACATTGACCGTTTGAGCAAATAGACTGGTAGAAAAACAGGTAAAAATAAAAAGTAGAAATCTGTTAACGAGGGTAAATTTTTTCATAATACTCAATTGTTCGGTTTAACCAATTAGTCAAAAGCTAAAAGTGTTATTGTAAGTCTGCCAAAAGATAAGAAATAACGAAGTGTATTTATAATAAAATACCCAAGTTCTCTTATCGCTGGAAGTGATAGAGATTGAATCTAATTAATAAATAAGGTAAAGTTCTAAGTTGAAGTTGTTAAAAAACTTCATTGTATAGTAGTGTGGAAAAGAAAGAATAGGGGCAAAATTAGCGAAATCAAATCGATATTTTTAGGTATAAGGGTATTAAAAAAATCTTAAATAAACAATTACCGTCATTTTTAAAGCGGAAAAAAAGATAACTTGCGTTCTAAATGCTATTTTTAGTATTTTAATCCGTCATAAATGTTTAATCAAAAAAATAGATAATGAAAAAAGTTATACTTTTCTTTTTTGCTTCTTTTGCTCTAACTTTTTTAAGTGCACAGTCTTGCTCTCCAGATTTATTATATCAAGATTCGGCAGTAGGTGTTTATCCAGCACCTTTTACGATGGATCGTCCTGATGGAGGAATCCAAGTTCCTGCTTGTATCAACGAGCCTTACGAATTTGTGATTACGGTAAAGGTACCACCAAACGTAACCATTGCTGGTTTTCAAGTACAAATTGATTCTGTAAACGTAGCAACCACAGGAGCGGTTCAAAATTTACCAGATGGAATGAGCTATGCTTGTAATCCTCCTACTTGTGTTCTAGTTCCGGAAGATACGCTTTCTTGTATTGTTTTATTTGGTACACCAACCAATCCTGCGGACATCGGAATGAAAGATATTACGGTCAACGCAACTGTTCACACCAATGTTATTTCTCAACCAATTATCTTACCTGATAATACTGGACAATTTCCAGGAGCTGACGGAAATTATTTCTTGGAAGTTCGGGAAGAAGGCGCTTGTATGGTCACTAGTACGAGAGACTATTTAAGCCAACAAATTTCACTAGTAAATTCGCCGAACCCATTTGGTTATGAAACGACGATTGAGGTTACTTCGCTTTCTCGTGAAGAATTAACCTTCGAAGTTTTTGACTTAGTTGGTAAGCGAGTACACGCAGAAAAAGTAACCATTCTAGCAGGTACAAACCGTATTCCTTTTGACGGAAGTCAACTTCAAAACGGAATCTATCACTATAGTTTCTCTAACGGAGATTCTCGTGTTTCTAATAAAATGGTGGTCTTGAAATAATTTCATTCCACTGTTTCTTAAAAAAATTACGCGCTTCTAATCAGGATGCTTATTGCTTCGGAAGCGCGTAATTTTCCTTTCTGTTTTTCCACACCACATCCAATTATATTCCCACTTTTTGATCCCGACTTGTTGTTATGGCAAGACACGGTATTTTTATTCTAAAACCTAATTATAGAATTATGAAAAAAATTGGACTGATCTTATTTTTCTTTTGCTTACTTTTTGGAAACTTAGTTGGACAAAACTGTGAAGCATGTACGGTGGAATTGCCAACCTTACCAGAAGACACGCTTTTTCTGAGTTTGATGCCCGATGGAACCGTTGGTTCTGAGTACATGGACGCATTAAATTTTAGAATGCCGAAGACCACGACACCTGTCAATGCAATTGATCCGGGAACTCCAGCGGGTTTAGATATTGAAGAAATAACCTTGATTTCTATTAATAATTTACCAACCGGACTTACTTGGGAAACGGAACAAACGGAATATATACCAAATGAAGAAACCGATGGTTGTATTCAATTTTGTGGAACACCATTGGTGGCAGATACCTTTGTAGTTGAGATTACGATCGCTGCTAGAATTTCAATTATCACCCAAACAACTTCTTTTAGATTTACCATGGTGGTTAATCCAGCGACCAGTAATACAGATGGTTTTAGTCTATCTAATAATATCAGTTGTGGTCCTACGGAAGTAGAAATTACCAATAATATTCCTTCCAATGGTCAAGATGGAATCAGCTATTTTTGGGATTTTGGAAATGGAAATTCTACCCTTAATGAACAGCCTAATACGCAAACTTATACCGAACCAGGTGTCTATCCAATTACCTATGAAGCGATTATTGATACGGTAGGTTATTTGCTGACGAGTATTGAGGTTTTAGAATCTGGTTGTCGAGATATTCCTAGTTTTCCAACTTTTAGTACCGCTCCTGATATGAATATAAAGGTGCTAGATGCAGATGATAATATTTTATTTTTAACCCCTAATTATGACAATACTTTTGCTCCGATTCAAGCGAGTACCAATCTCTCTTTAGGAGAAGGAAATTATCGCGTAGAGGTGATTGATGATGATGGTGGATTAAATTTTAATGATGACGAATGTGGAGTGGTTTCTTTTAATCGCTTTACGACCGGTGATCTCGTGATTGGTGATTTGACGGTACGATTAACGATTATACATCCAGTAGATACCGTTAATTCTGTAGATTCAGTTATTGTATATGCCGTTCCTGAAACGCCAGAAATTATTGCATTGAATAGTACGGAATTATGTGGTGGTCAATCCATTATTTTAGAAACAAATTATGAAGATCGCCTTCAGTGGTTTCAAGATAGTATTTTAATTCCAGGTGCTACTGATTTTCAATTGGAAGTAAGTGAAGCGGGAGAATATTATGTTCAATATTTGAGCGAAGTGGGTTGTCCAGCTAGTTCTGAAATTTTGGCGATTAATCTACTAACGCCACCGGCTACTCCGGCTTATGTAAATGAAGAGAATGTGTTGACGCTTTTTAATCCTAATAATTTACCAGAAGATTATTCAACTACTTGGTTATTGAATGGAGCAATTTTAGAGGGAGAGTTTGGATTGTCTTTATGTATTTTTGAATCTGGAAATTATACTTTATCTGTTTTGGATGAAATGACGGGATGTTCAAATAGCTTTACTTTAAATGTTCCTTACGATCCAACTGCTCCTTGTTTGACAACGGATGTCTCCGAAAACGGCCTCGCCGAAATAATGATTTTTCCAAATCCATTTGATGATCATCTAACGATTCAACGAAATGAATTAGGAGAAGAAATGACGATTCGGATTTTTAATGGAACAGGACAATTGATCCTAAATCAGCATTGGTCACCTGGAACAAACCAGCTCAATTTGACGACAGAGAACTGGTTGAGTGGAGTTTATTTAATAGAAATGACGACTGCTACCGAAAGAAGTGTAGAAAAGATAGTCAGATTTTAACAAAACGCCTTAAATTCTGTTTATTATCTAAGAATGTGAATCAGGGTTAAAAATACATATTTAAATTAAGTAAATATTACCTTCTAATTGAATTTGGGATATTTTGCTATTTGCTTCTATCGCGATTGATGGAAGCAAATAGCAAGAAGCCAGCGGCAAGAAGCATCTTCCAAAGCCTTTTTTATTTTTAATTAGAAATTTTTCTCCTGATTCGCATTTGTGATAATTAAATCTAAATAATAAATGGAATTACAGCAAGAAGTAGATGTGACTTTGAGGAGTCGGGTAAAAAAATTACTAGAAGGACTTTCCGAAGGATTGTATGAGCGGGAGCAGCCGATGAATTTAGCTTTTCTAACGGCGGTAGCAGG
>CALKJE010000183.1 GCA_937995675.1 uncultured Saprospiraceae bacterium | reverse complement strand
ACTTCTACTTCTTTGATAACCTCTACTGGTACTTCTTTGACTACTTCTACTTTTTTAATTACTTCACGATCTCGATAGACAGGTACTGCTATTTCTTTGATCACCGTAACTTCTTTGATTATTTCGTTTGTGTTGGTCAAGGTGACAGGTACTTCTTTGACCATAGAAACTTCTTTGAAAACTTCTATTTCGTTAGTTAGAGGAACGGCTACCTCTTTGGTGATTTCCACTTCTTGAACTGAAGTAACCTCTCGAACTACTTCTACAGGTAAATCTCTGTGGACTTGAATTGGTTGGAAAACATTTACTTCTCGAGTAACTTCTACAGGTTTTTCTTTCATAACCTGTACTTCTTGAAAAGTTGCTTTTTCTCGAGTAACTTCTACAGGTACTTCTTTGATTACTTCTACTTCTTTGATGATCTCCACGGTTTTTAGTACTTCTACAGGTACTTCTTTTATCACTTCTACCGTTTTTACTATTTCATGAGATGGGATCAAGCGATCATTTAATAACAATTTGTAGACTTCTTCAGATTGTTTTTTGTTAAGTCCAATTACGTTGACTAACTTGGTTACGAATTTGTTTTTTCCTAATTTCATTTTTTGTACGCTTTTATTTGTGGTTTTATAAATGTAAGATATAGGCATACTTTCGTAATGAGTGCTATGCACGTATCAGAAAAATACCCGTTGAGATGTTCGTATTTTAATTAAAAAATACGAATACTCCTTTAATGTTTATGTTAATTTAAGAGCTAAAAAGAAGAATGTGTAGTTGCATGTTTGGGTTAACTCTAATGCAAAGTATAGAATAACTTTCAATTATTTAAAAAATGAGTTTTTTATTTTTAATAAAAAAAAGCTTATCACCAAATGTAAACTTCTTATCACCAATTTTTGATGTAGTAGTAATGTTTTAATAGATTTATCTGAGGTTTATTAGTGATTAGTTTCTTATTAAAATATAATACCTTTGTTAAAATAATAAATATAATTTCCTAGTTTAATGTAGATTGTAATGGAAGCAAATGGGACTAATAAAAATGTAGTACTTCAAAATAGAGAGCTGGTTCTTCTTACTAAGTTACAATTAGGGATTACCGAAAAATTGATAAATAAAGAAGTGAGGAGTTGGGTAGAGAAGGCGAAAGTTTTCATACAAAATGCTGCTTATCCGGATGCCATTGATGCGTGTAATAAGGCGATAGAAATTTGTCCAACCGATGTTACTGCTTTCCGATATTCAGGTATTGCTCGAATGTTGGTCGGAGATCAGGCAGATGCCATGGAGGATTTTACTCAAGCAATTAAGCTTGATCCTCGAGAAATAGAAAATTATTTAGAAAGAGGTTTTTTATTCTATGATTTGAAGCAATATGAGGAAGCAGTTTTAGATTTTTCGACCGTAATAGACATTGATCCTAATCATGTTGAGGCATTATTTAGTCGAGGTTATGCGCAGTATGATCTTAAAAATATTAAAGAAGCCATCGAAGATTTCTCTACAGTTATTATTCTTGATGCTACACACGAAGGAGCTTGGTACAATCGTGGGGTGGCAAGGTTTGATCAAAAAGATTATAGGGGAGCAGTAGCTGATTTTACGGAGACTATAAAATTATCACCAAAGGATCTATCTGCCTATGCTAACCGGGGAGAAGCTCGCTACTTATTAGGGCATCATAATAGCGCAATTCTAGATTTTACCACGGTCATTCAGTTAGATCCTCAATCTGCCAACTCTTACTATAACCGAGGGGTGGCTTATTTCGATTTGGTAAAATATCAAGAAGCATTAGGAGATCTGGAGGTGGCACTGAAGCTCAAACACGAAGGAGCGAAGCATGCGATAGAAAAAATTAATCAAATTATTAAGGACTAGAGTAATGTTTTATTATTGATGAAGCAAACTACTTACCATCAGGCGGATATCAGACCTTTTTTAGTCAAACATTTAGCGAATGCTAAGTCAAGTATCCAATTAGCCATAGGTTGGATCGAAGACGAAGGATTGATAGGACTATTAGAGAAAAAAGCGCTAGAAGGAGTAAAGGTCAGTATGTTATTGATCGTACCTGAAGAAGGTAAAAAATGGTTTGTAGATCTTAGTCGGTTGAAAAGGAAAAAGATAGAATTAATAAAACTGGATCATGTCTATAGAGAGCACCTAATTGATCATAAGTTTGGAATTATTGACTCCTCTGTAGTGTTGACTGGGAATTATGGATGGGGAAATAAAAATGCACCAAGCGAAGATTCGATGACGATTACAGTAGATTTGCCAACTATTGTAACTGGCTTTGAATTGGAGTATGACTATCTTTGTGTAGTCAATCATTTATCTAAAGAGGTATCTAAACCTCCTAATTCCATTACGGATCTGTTGAAAAAAATGGAAATAGTAAAAGTCTTACTAGAAGTTGGAGATATTGATTATATCCATCTTCGACTAGATGAATTAAAGCGATTTTCCGGAGACAGAAACATTGATCTGATTATTCAATCTTTAAGCCAAAAGTATTTTGAGGAAGCACTTGATTTGATCAAATCCTTTCTTTATTATCATAAGGCATTGAGCGTATGCGTTGATCCGCCAATTGACAATCTTCGTCGTGAAATTAGATTATTAGAAGAGGAGATTGCGGAGATTAGTAATAAATATAATGAGACGCAAAAAGCATTGATCAAATTTAGTGAAATGCACACGGCCCGGCTTGGTGAATTGCTTCAAAAAATTCTTTATCAAAATAAATTAAAGGCAGCAATAGAAGCTGAAACAGATAATTCAAAACAAGAAAAATACGAAGAGGCCAAAACAGATCATGAAGAATATACCAAGTCTTATGAAATTGCTAAAAAACAAAAAATAAATATACTCACCCCTCAGGAGCAAAAAAAGCTCAAAAAATTATATCGACAGACTTCATTAAAATGTCACCCCGATAGAGTAGTGGAAGAACTGCACGACCAAGCAGAGGAAATATTTATAGAATTAAATCAAGCCTATAAGGCTAATAATTTAGAACGGGTTATAGAAATTAATCAGCAACTAAAGTCTGGTATTTTCTTAACTAAATCTGAAGGAATTACGGAATTAAAAAGGCTAGAAAGTTCCTTTAAAAATTTAACCCAAAAGTTGCAGGTTTGGCAAAATAGGTTGACTGAATTACAGTCGGATTCTTCTTATCAAACAATCAGTAAGATCGAGGACTGGGACGATTACTTTACAGAAAAAAAGAGCATCTTAGAAAATCAATTAACTGAATTAATTAAGTTTAATAAATCAAGCTCTCCAACCAGCCTTTAAGAATGTATCTATTTTTATAAATAAGCACCGCAATGAATAAAGCAGCGAATAGAGAGAAAATTCGTAAATAGCGTAGGTTACGAGCTGATTTTTCGCGACGACTGGTATAGTTTTTTTTTCCTGTGTAAGACATATTAATTTAGATTTTGTGCCGCTCCCAGTAATTTTGGTCTTCGATTTCTTCGAGAATGGTCACGTAGTTCATGTATCGCAGTTCACTAATTTCTCCTTGTTCAACGCCTTCTTTAACCGCACAGCCAGGTTCATTACGATGGGTACAGTCTGCAAATTTACAATCTTTTGAATACTTAAATAATTCTCGGAAATTATGAACTACATCGAGAGGGGTCAGATTATTAAATCCTAAAGTCTTGATCCCGGGTGTATCGATGATATGTCCTCCAAAATCAAGTGGGAACATTTCGGCAAAAGTAGTAGTGTGCATACCTTTACCAGAATAATCTGAAATTTCGTTAGTGTGAATATCGAGGTGAGGTTGAAGTGCATTGACTAGGGTTGATTTTCCAACACCAGATTGACCACTTATTAGAGAGATTTTGTCTTTTAGACTTGCTTTAAGTTTGTCCAATCCGGTGCCAGTAGTAGCTGAAACGAGTCGAACCTCGTAACCTATTTTTTCATAAATCTCTCTGAGATAATTATAAATAGTCAATTCATCTTCTCCGTATAAATCGGCTTTATTAAAAACAATAACTACTGGAATGTTATAGGGTTCGGTCATCAATAAAAAGCGATCAATAAATCCTTGTTTAAGGTTAGGACTGATGATTGTCATGATGATGACTGCTTGATCAATATTACTTGCTAGTAGATGTAGGAAATGTTTTTTGCGGGGAGATTGTCTGACTACAAAATTTTCTCTAGGGAGTATCTTTTTAATAATTCCTTTTTCGTCCGCTTCTTTTTCTACTTCTACTCGGTCGCCTACTGCAACAGGGTTGGTAATTTTCATTCCTTTTAGTCTGAACTTACCAATGATGCGGCAATCGATCACTTCCTCATTTTCGAGGAGTACCTGATACCAACTTCCAGTAGATTTTATAACAATTCCTTTGTGCATAGTTTTTTATATAAATGCTTTGCGCTGCTTCTTTTCTTTTTTATATAAAAAGAAGTCTAAATTAGATCCAAAATTATCAACGATGATTGACAATAAAAGAAACCCTAAGAGTTGAAAAATAGTTCGACCTTTTTGGAAAAACTTTAATGGCCATGAATGGCATCTGCAATTTCCTTAATAATAGAAGGATCTTTTTCGATAGCATTTCCAACCACAATTACGTCAGCTCCTGCTTCTACATTTTCTTTTGCTTTTTCAGGTGTACTAATACCACCACCAACAATTAAAGGGATTTGAATACCACCACTAACTGATTCAATCATACTAGCCGAAATAGGATTTTTGGCGCCACTACCTGCATCCATGTAAATCAATTTTAGTCCCAACATTTCTCCAGCCATAGCGGTACATAATGCTATATCATCTTTAGCTGCTGGGATTGGAGTCGTATTACTAATGTAAGAAACCGTAGTAGTGATACCACCATCGATTAACATATAACCGGTGGGCATAACTTCCAATGGACTTAGTTTTATATAAGGAGCCGTGTTGACATGGCGACCAATTAATAGCTCTGCATTTCGACCAGAAATAAGCGACAAAAATAAGATAGCATCTGCCCTGTAACTTAGTTGTAAGGAGTTACCTGGAAATAGAATTTTTGGAATGTCGCAAGTTTTAGAAATATGTGAAAGACAGTCGTCCAATACACTATTTACAATCAAACTTCCTCCAATAAAAAAATAATCTACTTTGGCTTCAATAGCCAAGTTGAGAATTCTATCTAGGTTGTTCATCCGTAGTTGGTCAGGATCAATCAATACTGCAAATTTCTTTTTACCAGTATCTTTCGCTTCTTGTAGTTGTTTGTATAGTAGCATTTGTTTTATTTATCAGCCATCTTTTTTAAGACGATTTTCTCTTTTAATTTTTCTTCAATTTGAATGAAAAGTTCACGTAAGTCTTCATAGGCCGCGAGTGGGAAAGTAGTTTTTTTAATATTCACTTTACTGATTAGTTGTAGGAATTGGCCTTGTACTGAAACCAATAAATTATAGTTTACACTATCATCAGCTAAGCTTAAACTAACAGACGCAGGTAAGGATTCTACTTCATATCCAGTTGGCAATTCTAAGTTTAAAACAAAGTTTTCTGTTTTAGGAAATGCCATCTCTACTGGACAAACTCGATTTTCATCAGGTAATTTATTTTTTAAAAAACCAGAAGTGAAGACTGGTTGGAAATATAATAAATCTCCTTTTTTTTCTGCGAGTTCTGATAATTTTACTTGTGCGATTAAGTGGAGTGATTTGTCGTAAGTATTGGTGTTTTTTGTAAAAATAGAATCAACCTCTAGTCCAGGTATTTGTTCGGTCCACCTAGTTGGATATTTTTCTTTGTTTTCTTCATTAGCTAAATATGCTCGAAGTGTTGCGCCATCATAGCCTTTAAATTTTCCTTGTAGCTTTCCAGTCAAGATACCATTGTCGTTTAGTTTTAAGGTAGCCATCGTAGTTGTTTTCGTTACGGGCCCTTCAATATCAATCCATTGTGGTGTGTTTTCATCTAGTAACCAACCACTTTTATTTAGGCTATTAATATTTGGATAATCCATTGACTTGGTAGGAAGACCAACATCGAGTAGCGCCATTTCATCGTCTAATTCTGCAGAAATTATAACGTGATTAAATTGGTCAACGATTGGATAAGTTTTGATCATTCGGCCGTGCGATCTTGTGCTGATCAATACAGGATGCGCCGTAATTCCTGCGTGACGAAGTAGCGCTAAATAGGCTAGATTTATCTCTCCACTATTTCCAGTCTTCTCAAGGAAAACATCGTTTAGTGTCGTCTTGGCCTTAAAGGAATAACGCCTGTTCCACTTGATGGTCTTGCTGACATATTGGTAAAGTGCAGCAGCCTTTTCTCTATCAGGAATATTTGCAGATAAAATTTTAGTGGTTTCTGGATTGATCCATTCACTGAACATTTTTTCATCCATAAACTGTTTTCCAAATCTTTCTTGACTCCAAAGCGACGTACTTACTTCTGCCCAGTTGCTGAGATAGCTTTGGACATGTCCTCTTGGAAATAAAATTTCTTTAAGTTGGAAACGTAACCGAGCACGGTGATCATTAACGGACGTAATATATTTTTCTGTTTTTAGTGCTGGAACATTTACCATTTGATAGACATTGTCTTTTATTTTGGTGATGGTATTTCCTCGTACGTCGATTGCGCGGTCATCTTTTCCTGTTTGGTTAATTTGCTGATTTCCTTGAAATAAGTAAACGTATTTAAACGCATTAGGGATTTCTACTTTTAACCGACTAGAGCGGACAGGGATGTCTTCTTGGAAGTACCAGTCTCGTAATTCTGTGATTTGGGGACTGACAATTTCGTATCGATATTCTAAAACTGATCCAGCTTGAACCTGAGGAAAGGTGAATCGTTTTTCGGCATAAAATTCATTTATTGGATTATTAAAAATATCTTTATTAGGAATGACTACTTTTGTTCCGTCGGGCGCAAAAATTTGCCCTTTGAGATAGGTAATCGTTTCTGCGTATTTTTTAGCAGTATAATATGGAATGATAATATTGGCTTTTTTAAATCCTTCTGGGTTGAGTACCTTGATGCGACGATGGCGTTTGTATCGATAATATGCGGCACTTCCTTCTAATTCTAGGATAATTTGGCCATGATCGGCCAGTACAACTGCTGCTGCGGTAGAATCAGGTCCATAAACGGTCATTTGTAAGTCTTCCTCCGGAATTTGATTCCACTTAAGTAAAGGCGCCTCTTGTGCAGTTACGTTAAGTGAAAAAAATAGGATAAGCCAGTAAAAAAGGTATTTCATGAGTATAAATTTTAAATACAGCGCATATGAAATCCGACAACGATTAAAAAAATCAACAACTTTATAATTAACTTAATCTACGGCCAACAAAATAAGCAATAATTTGGGAAGTCGTATTGCTCAGAATGGTATGGATCAACTAATGATTGCGGAAACAACGCTACTAATTGCTCGAGATTTTGGTCTAGAAGGGCACGAAACGCCTATGACGGAAGAGGCACTACTAGAATTAGTGGCTAATGAAGTGGCTTATATGATTGAGCATCGCCTAGACTTTCTACTCAGTTTATTATATAGATTAGACGTCCTTGAACCAGATATTAATTTTGCCTTATCTCCTTATTGTCCTGAGCCTGCCAATCAGGCATTGGCCAAATTGATTGTAGATCGCCAGAAAAAACGTATTCTTAGTAAACGTAAATACAAACAATCAAAACCTAAAGATCCAGGAGACTTAGCTTGGTAGAATGGTGTGTACGATAAGGTTCCATGTCAATAAGGCAAAAAAATCAAGCGCAAGCGCAACATCAACTGCAAAAGCTTGTCCGACGACAGGCGGGCAAACACTTCTATCGGGTTTGCCTGATGAGTACTTTTCTACTATTTTACAGGTAACAGGGATGGTATTATCACAAAAAAAGAAAGCCGTATTCGACGAGCGAATACGACTTTTGATGGTTTTTTGCGATTATTTCTCTTTATTTTTAATTACGCACAATCAAATCTAATTGCTTATTTAGCAAAGTATTATTCAATGAAAGTCCTTCACACGTTTCGTCTATTTTATAAGTAGTATAAGAATCTGTGTTGATATCTGTTAAGATTAATAAAGATTCATTTTGTTCTACCGTTAATTGCCAAACCATATTCTTAGTAGTAGAAGGAATACTTGCATCAGCGAAAGTAGTAGTAATCTTTACGATACCCATTTCACTAAAGTCAAAGTGCTGCGTCATTCCAGAAACGGTTGTGTTTTCGGTCAGCGTCCAATTGTTATAAACTAGATCAAGTGTGATTCGCTCTTGACTATCAAGCGTACTACAGCAGTTGACTGAATCTAATCGACATCCTTTATCCTTGCTAACTGGATCCGTGAAGGCTTGGGTAGCAAAACTGGATAAAAATAAAACGGCTAAGAATAGGTAATTTTTCATAATGAAAATATTTGTTGTTAACTATTGGTTTTAATGGAAGTTTTGACAAGCTCTTTGTATAAACACAAATATAAATCCAATAGGTTGCATGTAACCAATAAGCTAGACGAACGAAGTGAAATTTTCGATGAACAACGATTTACTTGTTCGGATCGCTTATCTTTGTCACTCTAACGCTGCAATATTACAATAAGTTTGCCCCTAAATCCAGTTCTGAAAATACCGATAATCAGCCGGTTTTGTCTCAGATGTTATTTGAATAATAACTTATCTGATTGGATGGAAACGAAGAAATTTAAAATGGGGAGTAATTCATTTTTTCCAAACAAAATTTTTTATTAAATAATTATTAATTTTTTTCTTTTTTATTGACCTTAAAACAATGGTCATTCCAAATAATATTTTGCTTATTATGAATAAATACCTCCATACCTGCCATCGCTTGTTTTTTTTAATTCTGATTGTTTTGAGTGGAATTGGTTGTGCCACAGATAGTACCAATGCTTCTGCCAAGCAAGCACCTGCAAAAGCGGGTCCAGCGCCATCGGATGCATCTACGAAACCCGTTGCTGAAAAGACCTCTAAAACCATCATATTTTTTGGAAATAGCCTATCTGCTGGTTATGGATTAGATCCAGCACAAGGTTTTGTTGGACTAATTGAAAAGAGAATAGACTCCCTAAATTTGAATTATAAAGTAGTCAACGCAGGGAATAGTGGAGAAACAACCAGTGGTGGAAAAGAAAGAGTAGGGTGGATATTGGAAAATTACCAACCCGATATTTTTGTGCTTGAATTAGGAGGAAACGATGCTTTACGTGGATTGCCCGTCGCGGATGCAGAAGCAAACCTACAGGCGATCATCGATGTGGTAAAGGAAAAATATCCTGCTGCTAAGATTTTATTGGCTGGAATGATGGCACCTCCCAATATGGGAAACGAGTACACTACAAAATTTGCAGCGATGTATCCTCGATTGGCTAAAAAAAATAATGTGAGCTTGATTCCTTTTTTACTAGATAAAGTTGGTGGGCAACCGGAGCTAAACTTGCCGGACGGTATTCACCCGAACATAGAAGGACATCAGATTGTGCGGGAAACGATTTGGAAAGAACTGAAGGACTTGTTATAGGTTTTAGACAAATAAATAATGGATGCTCTATCTTTGTAGAGCATCCATTATTCTTATGGGAGATTGCCAGCCCGTCCGCTTTCACGGTTCTCTCCCTTGGCGTATTGCCATACGCCACCCTTCGGGATCGGTCGTTCATTTCAGTCGGGATCGATCACTTATCTTGCTTTGCAAAAACCTTCTTCAATAAATCTGTTTTACGTTCGCTAACATTCTTACGTATACCTAATTCCTTTTTTGCTACCATTCCAAATAAACCGGTTAGGGCTTGTTGAGTAACGTAGTCGTCTAGGTCTGGATTTACCTTTTTTACAAAAGGAATAGAGTTGTACTTTGTAACTACATCATTCCAGTATTTTGTAGCATTAACACGGTCTAGTGACTTCACTACTTTAGGACGAAATGCACTAGTCAATTCATTGGAAGTAGTCTTTTTTAAATAACTAGTAGCCGCATCATTAGAACCCATTAGGATATTGGTTGCGTCTGCAAAAGTCATTTGCTTAATGGCACTAACAAAAATAGGTTTCGCACTTTTAGCGGCATCTTCAGCTGCTCTATTAAGCAATTCGATCATTTTGCCTTCTACAGAAGTAAAGCCTGGAATTCCAGATAACTTATTAGTCACTTTCTGAACTTCTTCTGGTAATAAAATTTTGTAGGCACCTTTAAGGTAACCATCTTTAGCAGATAATCTATCTGCACCTTGGCTGATTCCGACGTTAAGGGCTTCTTTCAAACCAAGACCAATTTGTTGTGGAGTTAGTGCGCCACTTTCTAAAATTGTTCCAGCCATGTCCTGAAACTGAGTACAAGCGGTAAGCTGAAGTGCCACAAGTACAAACATGAATTTCTTAATCATAATAATTTTTTTAAAAATTGCGTTTTTCGGCAATTTATGTAAAGTGATATTTGTGTTTAGGAATGAAATTAAATAAGATAGCCCAAGAGGATCAAGTTATTTATTTTCCATTTTTTAGACTTATTAGAAACTAGAAGGTAAATTCAAGAAATGTTATTAAAATCATAAGAGATTTAAATAATCTCTAAAATTAGCCCGCAAAAAATGTTAAGCATTCATTGCATAAACATCCTTGAAACCGAGTCTTTAAATTCTCTCTGGTTTCAGAGGATACCTTCTTTTCCATACACCAGCAGGTTTCGTCACCATAGCAAATAAATGGTCTTTGACAGCGCGGACACTGATTGACAAAATTTTCGGTGGATTCAACCGCAGAATGAGATACTCTGTGTCCCGGAATTGGTCGATTTTTACGTACTTTAATGGTAATGGACTGAATGGTGCTGAATTGCCGTCTGATGGCATACGAAATATTCTGAATCAAGGTTTCGATTAGCTGCACAGTATGTCGCATCTCTGCTTGACAGATTTGATAAATGGTTTCGTAATTGATGGTTTCCTCTAGGTTATCGCTTACTGAAGCGGATTCCCAGTTGGTTACAATGAAAACATCTACTACAAAACTATTGCCAATGACCCGTTCTTCTGGATATACGCCATGATAAGCGTAAAATTCCATACCTTCTAGCGAAATTTTTCCCATGTGTTAGATTTTTTTTCAAAGATAAGAATTATGAAGGTGAGGTAGGGGAGAGATCAATAACTGATCAGTTTATCAAAGTCAGATTGCTTCCTAGATTTTCTTATTCTAGTAATTCTATTTAAAAACCACCGTCAACCCTTGGTCAAATTCAATTTGCGCTACTTAAAAGAGCAACAAGAGTCTATATAATTACGTAATTTTATACTTAGAATATTACCATAATTTAGAATAAACCAAGTTATAAAATAAAACCACCATTATAATGAACGAAAATGGAAAAGCAAACGGTGCAACTACCGCTAAAAAAAGTGTAAAAACAGATCAGTTCAAAGGACACGACTACTATAACATTGATGATTTACTGAGCGATGAAAATAAGATGGCTCGTGGTGCTGTGCGCGAATGGGTTAAGCAAGAAGTGAGTCCAATTATTGAAGACTATTCGAATCGTGCAGAATGTCCGCATCACCTTTTTAAAGGCTTGGCGGAAATTGGTGCTTTCGGTCCTAGTCTACCCTTGGAATATGGAGGAGGAGGAATGGACGAAATTGCCTATGGTATAATCATGCAAGAGTTGGAAAGAGGTGATTCAGGAATTCGCTCCATGGCTTCTGTTCAAGGATCATTAGTAATGTATCCCATTTATCGTTTTGCATCAGAAGCACAGAAGAAAAAATATTTACCTAAATTAGGAAGTGGAGAATTTATTGGCTGTTTTGGTTTGACCGAACCGGATCATGGTTCTAATCCTGGAGGAATGATTACCAATATTAAAGATGATGGTGATTGCTATATTCTTAATGGTGCAAAAATGTGGATTACAAATTCACCAGTTGCAGATATCGCAGTAGTTTGGGCAAAAGATGAAGAAGGTAAGATTCGAGGAATGGTCGTTGAAAAAGGAATGAAAGGATTTTCTGCTCCAGAAATTCACGGTAAGTGGTCGCTTCGTGCATCTATTACTGGAGAATTGGTTTTTGAAGACGTCCGCGTACCGAAAGAAAATGTATTCCCAGAAGTTCGAGGACTAAAAGGACCTTTATCTTGTTTATCTAAAGCGCGTTACGGAATTGCTTGGGGGGCGATTGGTGCAGCCATGGATTGTTATGATTCAGCGCTTCGATATTCTTTGGAAAGAGAGCAATTTGGTCGTCCGATTGGTGGTTTTCAGTTGACACAAAAGAAACTGGCAGAAATGATTACAGAGATTACGAAAGCACAATTGCTTGCTTGGAGGCTTGGAACTTTGGCCAATGAAGGCAAGGCTAGCCCAGCACAAATCAGTATGGCTAAGCGAAATAATGTTAATATGGCCTTGGAAATTGCCCGGGAAGCTCGACAGATTCATGGTGGAATGGGTATTACCAATGAATATCCGGTCATGCGTCACATGATGAACCTCGAAACAGTACTGACTTACGAAGGAACACACGATATTCACTTGTTAATCACAGGGATGGATATTACCGGATTGAACGCTTTTAAGTAAATTTTAAAAGATTTCTTTGTTGCTTTCAAAACTAATACCCGTCTAAAGAGCGTTATTAGTTTGTAGTAAACAACTCTTTTTTACCATGATGAGAATTACAAATATTCTTTTTATCGGCATCCTGCTCGCTTTTGTGAGTACAGTAGGTGCGCAGGATGCCCCGATAAAACTCAATAACCCCTCCTTTTTGGATGTTGCCCATGCTGGTGGAGACCAGTTTAACCGAGGACCTCGGGGATGGCAAGATTGTGGCGCCTTTGGCGAAACACCACCGGATGTACAACCCAATCCGAATATAGCTTTTGGTGATAAACCTTTTTTCGAGGTTACACTACCTGCGCAAGATGGACCTACTTACATGGGAATGGTAGTCCGTGACAACGATACGCAAGAAGCCGTCAGTCAGCGATTGATGACGCCAATAGAAGGAGGTAAATGTTATGAGATGTCTCTATTTCTAGCTCGTTCTGAAACGTATCTGAGTAGTACTCGTTCACAGGATGACTCTGGAGAAACCGTAATGGTAGATTTTACAAAACCTATCAAAATTAGAATCTACGGTGGTAATTCTTATTGTCAAAAAGCAGAATTACTTGGAGAAACGCCATTAGTGAAAAATACAGATTGGAAAAAATATGACCTGCGTTTTGAACCAACGACCAATCATCGATTTATTCTGATTCAAGCCTTTTACAAAACTCCTACACTTTTTCCTTACAACGGAAATGTCTTAGTGGATAATTTATCTGACATCGTTCCAATACCTTGTGATAAAGAACCAGAACAATTGGCGGTAGTCGAGAAACCGAAAAAAGAAAAAGTAGAAAAGCCAAAAGAAAAAGAACCAGCTGTTGCGGTAGTACCACCTAAAAAGAATCAACCACCTACAAAGGTGAAAGAACCGGTTAAGAAGGTTGAAAAAGAAAAAATTATAAAAGAATTGGCTTCTAGTGGGACCAAAACAGGAAAGGTAATTAAGTTACGAAAATTAATTTTTGGAATGGATCAGTCGAAAATTAATGAAGGTGCTTATGATGAACTAGATGAAATTGTAGCATACTTAAAGGCCAATCCTTCTTACCATATTGAGGTTCGAGGACATACCAATGATCGTTGTGATGATGTTTTTTGTAATAAATTATCTAAAGAAAGAGCAGAGTCCGTTGCTAATTATTTAGTGAAAGAAGGAATATCGATAGAAAGGTTAGAAACGGTTGGTTATGGTAAAACAAAACCAATTGCTTCGAATAGATACAGCGCTGGCCGTAAGAAAAATCAAC
>CALKJE010000182.1 GCA_937995675.1 uncultured Saprospiraceae bacterium | reverse complement strand
TCCGCCGAGTAATTTATAAGAGCAGAATTATTGAAGGTTACACCGCCATCGGTACTAACCTGCAAAGAAACACCTGCATCGTTTGGTCCTTTACTTAAAGTTGGTTCGTAACCCGTGTTTAGATCGGCAGCTGCTACTCTTCCCGCTAATACGTGAAAGGTAAGTACGCTGGTTAAAACATCATTTGGAATATCTGATAATGCATTCCAATCAGCATTGCCATCTAATAATGCTTGAAAAGCAGCATTCGTTGGAGCTAATACCGTAAATGGTCCGTCGCCAGATAAGGTGTTTACTAAATTCGCTTGTGTTAAAGCAGCCACTAGGCTACTAAGTTCGGTGTCTGTCTGAGCAGTTTCTACAATCGATAATTCCATGGGCTCTTCATCATCTCCGCAAGCGTAAAATGTAGCAAGAGCTAAAAATAATAAGGCCAGGTGATATAACTTAAATGAGGAAAAATTCATAAAAAAAAATTTTTGTTCTTGGATAATTGCCTACTTCTTTTTCACAGTCCATTTTCGGCTTGTTCGGACTTCAAAGCACATTCGCTTCAAAGATTTATGTGCAGAAATCCAAGAAAGGGTTGCATACCCTCGATATTTTTTATGATTTTAATTTTGAAAAAAGGAGATAATTTGGCTTAGAAATTAAGTCCTAATCAATTTAAACTATTGATAATTAACTACTTATATGAATCAGGAATTATTTTTTTTAATTAAAAAGAAAAAGGATTTTTGGAAGGTGCTAGGAGCAAGAAGCAAAATATCCAAGATTCAATTAGAAGATGACGTTGCTTTAATTAGATTTATTTATTTCCACCAACAAATTCGCATTACTTATAATTTTTAAAAATTATTTAAGAAATTTTACCCCAAAAACGGTGGAGGTGTATTTTCAAACATACCAATCCATTCGTTTTTCAAAGGGGTTTCGAAAAATAATAGCCATGTGGAACGGGGCGTTCCCAATTGAGTAGTCAATGATTGAATTAAAGGAATGGCTTCTTCAAAATTATGTAGGGCAAGATCAATATATTGGTATCGATATCCAGTTCCACTACCGATGACACTCCCAAATTTATGATCTAACAAAGCTTGATTAAGTTGGTTTTCAATCTCTGTTTTTAACTCAAAAAAAGTTTCTTCATGCGTAAAATTTCCATCCATTTTTAAATAACAAAAGGTCTCCCCCAATCTGGAGTAATTTTCCGAATAAAATGGATGACCTTTTTGCACATTGGTCCATAAATCAGCATTCATGGTGCGAGCAATATATAGATCTTGCTGTTGAGGATAATCTTCTGCTTCCGTTGGCTCTAACTCAAACAAGGTCCAATCTCCATCTTCTGAAAAAGTATAATATGGATGATCAGGTAACTGATTTTTAATCAACACCTGTTGGGTATCTACATAGGTTTTTAAGTCTGAAAGTGGCAATAACTGCCGATCGTCCTCTGGCATTTCTAATACCTCAATTACTCCAATCCACTTATTCAATACTTCTTCTCCAAGAATTGCCTCTAACGTAAAAAAGGCTTGATTGACGGCCAAATTGTATAAAGAACTATCTTCGGTTATTCCTGGATAATAAAAGCTGATTTCTAAATTATGCTCAACAGACTGCTTCCCTGAAAATTGAAGGTCTAAAAGTGGCTCTCCAGACTTAATAATGATGGTTTTTTGACACTCCGCAAAGGAAATTGGTTGTCGATAGCTGTAGAACACCCAATCTTTCAGCTGAGGTGCCCGAGCAATTAGGGTATCAATTAAAGGTCTAAGCTCTAAATCATCTTCGGGCGTTAAAACGAGCTGGTATTTTTTGGTTTCGGTATCAAAACCAAATTCCCAAGCCACATCAGCGACCTTAGATTGCAAATGTTCCTGCATAAATTGACTCAAAAAGTCCGCTTTACCTGATTTAAGTTCCTTAGCTAATTTTTCGTGATGTTGGTAAAAGGCAATCCACCAATTGTTCATCTGATCCTCCCAATGATTTCGTAAGGCGCTATCCTCAGCTCCAAATGACTCCGCATATTTCCACCTTAATTCTTCCATAAACGCTAAACCTTAGGGTAACCGATAAAAGTCGACAAATATAGTGTTTTTAAGAAGTATTATTACCTCCTAAACAACAGGATATCAATTTAACCAAACTTAATTAATATTTCTCCTTCTACTTCCTTACCTTTATGGCTAAAACACTAAATATACCATGTCTAAAGACGACAAAAAAGAGAATGCGCTTGGAGGCAATTTTAAATTGCGAGGACTTAAGGTTTTTGGCTCAAAGGAAAACTTACACCATAACGAGAAGAAATATCGAGTAGTTTACGATGCCCAAGAGGCTAGATATATTTATTGTGAACTTTCTTTTTTCAATAAATTATTTGATGAGTTAGAATGGATTGCTCATATTCGTTTTGTTTGTAAAGAAAAAGTTACTCAAAAAGAAATCTGTACCCTAGAAAAAGAAGTACCTGTTCTCAAAGATAAAAATATCGTATACGTAAGAGAAGGTTGGGGCACCCCAAAAACTGGCTGGTGGAAACCTGGTGCCTACATTTGGGAAGTATACCTTGAAGAAGAACTGGTCGGCATCACCCCTTTCAATATCGTTTCTGGTGGTCTCGTAGATGAAGAAAATAATCCTTATTTCGATCTAGAAGAAATTAGATTATTTGAAAGTAGTGCTGCTGGACTTCCTAAAGATGACCGCATTTATCTCAACAAATTCAACGCCGCTACTACTCGATACATCAACGTAGAACTAAAAATAAAACTGCTCCAAGAAAATCCAATCGAATTTCCTTTAGAACTACAGTTTAACTTCTACAATGATGCCGGACAACAAAAGGCGTTCATGTCTTACTATAAAGAAATTCGATCCCTCTCTGATACCTTCTTACTCGATACAGGTTATGGAGCTGATACGCCTGGTTATTGGTTTGAGGATAAGTATACGCTAGAGGTAATCTTTATGGATGAATTGATTGCCGTCGTTCCCTTCGAAATTGGATCAGAAGAGGTAATTCATGTAGACCCTTTAAATTATCTAAAAACAAAAACAGCTCTTGGATCTCGTAAGGCAGTTAAGTCCATATCCAAATTAAGCTTTGAAGAAGCCAAAGCAGAACTCGATCAATTGATTGGTCTAGATTCTGTCAAGACCCAAATCAACGAACTGGCTAGCTATCTGCAATTTCTAAAAATTCGACAAGAAAAAGGATTAGAAGATTCTCAAAAAATAAATCTTCATAGTGTTTTCGTTGGTAATCCCGGAACGGGAAAAACAACGGTTGCTAACATGCTCGGTAAAATTTACCAAAGCCTAGATCTTTTACCACATGGAAAGGTACACGAAGTAGGCAGAGCAGATCTAGTTGGTGAGTTTATTGGTCAAACCGCTCCTAAAGTCAAAAAGGCGCTTGACCAAGCTCGAGGAGGAATTCTATTTATTGACGAAGCTTATGCACTGACCAATCGTGGAGACGACAACAAAGATTTTGGTCGTGAAGTAATTGAAGTACTATTAAAAGAATTATCTGATGGAGCCGGTGATATAGCTATTATTTTTGCGGGTTATCCCAAAGAAATGACTCAGTTTTTAAATAGCAACCCTGGACTTAACAGTCGATTGCGAAACGTGATTCATTTCCCAGATTATTCACCTGATGACCTGATGGAAATCGCAGAATATACGGCACAAAAAAGAGGCGTACTCATGGGCATAGATGCACGTGAAATTATGCACAAAAAACTTGTGGAGATTTATCGAAATCGTAACAACCAATTTGGGAACGCTCGATATGTCAATGGAATCATTGATGAAGCCAAACAAAACTTGGCAATTCGAATCATGAAAAATCATGAAAAGATCGAAGAACTTCCACCAGAAAGTCTTTCTGAAATTTTACCAGAAGATATTGCGCGTACCTTCCCTACTGCGACCCAAGAAATAGATTTGCTACCGATTGATGATGCATTATTGGATGATGCCCTCACACAATTGCATGCACTCGTCGGACTCGAAGAAATTAAAAAAGAAGTAGACGAAATCAGTAAACTGGTTCGGTACTACCGAGAAATTGGCAAAGATATTCGAAAAGCATTTTCGATTCATACCGTCTTTACTGGAAATCCAGGAACTGGAAAAACGACCATCGCTAGATTATTAGTTCAAATTTATAAAGCACTCGGAATTCTAGAGCGAGGACAAATGATCGAAGTCGATCGCCGTTCCTTGGTTGCAGGATTTGTGGGTCAAACGGCCATTAAAACTTCTGAAAAAATTGACGAAGCTATTGGTGGTGGTCTTTTCATAGATGAAGCGTATGCACTTAGTTCTGGCGGTGCCAATGATTTTGGTCGCGAAGCCATTGAGACTTTACTCAAACGGATGGAAGATCAACGAGGACAGTTTATGGTCATCGTGGCAGGCTATCCTGATGAAATGCAACAATTTATTGAAGCCAATCCTGGCTTGATGTCTCGATTTGATAAACAGTTTAACTTCCCTGATTATAATCATCCGGAATTATTAGCCATCAGTAAATTGATGTTTACTAGTGAAGGACTGGAAATGGAACCAGAAGCAGAAGCGCACTTGGTTTTATATATTGAAAAACTCCTAGACAGAAAACATAAGTATTTTGGTAATGCTAGAACGATGCGTAAAATCGTTCAAGAAACCATCCGTCGTCAAAATCTTCGAATGGCCGAAATCCCTGCCAAGGAACGATTACCAGAACTAATTGGGAAAGTTACCTTAACTGATATCAGTAGTTTTGAACTCATGGAATCTGACGTTGAAGAACGTCAAGGAATTGGGTTTAGAAATTAAGATACCCCTTTATAACACCGTTCTTTTTGAAAAAATATTATGAAAAAACAAGTATATACCACGATTCATTACGAATCATATTTAGGATTAGATAAAATTCTCGACGCTCAAAATCTACGAAGCGCTGAACTTCAAGAAGAACCAGCCCACGATGAAATGCTTTTTATTATTACCCATCAAGCATACGAACTTTGGTTTAAACAGGCAATCCATGAACTCAGTTCTATCGTCGATATGTTTGATCGTAATATTGTCAACGAACGAAGTCTTGGTACCGCCGTCGCTCGTCTAGGTCGGGTCGAAAAAATATTCAAATTATTATTGGAACAGATTCCCATTATGGAAACGATGACGCCATTAGAGTTTCTCGATTTCCGAAAATATCTTTTCCCTGCTTCTGGCTTTCAAAGTTTTCAGTTTAGACAAATTGAAAACTTAATGGGACTAGAAACAGCACAGCGAATGACTTATGCAGGTCATCATTATGCTGCCTTTTTCACCAAAGAACAACAAGCAAAACTAAAAGCCATTGAAGACGGAAATAGTTTATTCGAAGCCGTAGAAAACTGGTTAGAAAGAACGCCATTTTTAAATTTA
>CALKJE010000181.1 GCA_937995675.1 uncultured Saprospiraceae bacterium | reverse complement strand
CACTCCACCATTCTCGGATATCAGAATTTGCGGTCAGGGCATGACAAACCCAAATAACATTGTCTCGGCTTTTGTTAAGGGTACCAAAGGTGTGATATCCAATCCTGAGCTGCGGTAATAGAACGCCTGATTCTAATTGTACAGGCTTATCGTGCTCATAGTATTGAAGATCTTCTATATCAACGGGAATCTTATAGTCAATCAAAGTCTCTTGGTGTTTGTTTTCAGTGGCAAAGATAAGGTTTTTCTGATGTGCAGATGTGAGGATGTGCGGATTAATTGATTTCTGGATTCTGGGGAGCGGAGGTACGAAGCTTAGTTCTATTATTTAGTCACCAACTCTTTAAAATAGGAATAGTATTTTACGAATCGGCATATTGAGGGCTTTTTGACGAAAGTCAATTTAGAATTAAACATTCTTAAACTGGTTCATACTATAAATTTGTTTTTTTGAGTTATATATTGAAGCTGTTTAAGAATGAAGCACAATGGTTGCGGACAAGTCATTGATAACGTGGATCTTCTGCTATTTTTCTCTCTTCATTACGAACTTTGATAGGTCTTTATTTGTATATATAGATATGTATTCTCTAAACTTTTAGGGCTACTCACAACAACTTCTTTAGTTTCCATAATTTTTTTTCATGAAGCGTAAGCATGTAACGACGGTTTTGGCATTGACTCTGGGATTTTACGGGGTTCATCGATTTTATCTGGGGCAAAAATTGAAGGGTGTTCTTCATTTTAGTCTAGCGATGTTTTCTAGTTTTTTATTTTGGGAAGAGGGAGCGCCATTGATCATGTTGCCTGCGATTATTGGGTTGATGGATGCGATCTTATTTATGGCCATGCCGCAAGAAGAATTTGATAATAGATATAATTTTAATCGTCTGGATGCGAAAAAGCATAGTCTTCCGAATCAACGACGTCGTACACAAGCCTATGATGATCGTCAAGAGGAAGCGCCAACGATCTACGATCAAACTTTATACGAGGAGCGCCAATGGAATGAGCAACCTTTCAAACAAACTGGCGTGGCGAAATTTAATCGACATGATTACTCGGGTGCTATCAAAGATTTTTTAAGAGCCTTAAAAGATGCTCCGAATGATCGGGACCTACATTTCAACTTGGCTTGCTGCTACTCTATTGAAGAAGAAACGATGATGTCTTTGTATCACTTAGATAAGGCCATCGAAAATGGCTACCAAAAATTTGATAAAATTCACCGTCATAGTTTTTTAAGTTATGTTCGACAACAACCACAATTTCAGGAATTTGTCGACAATGATTATCAATTGATTAATTATTACGAAGAGGTAGAAGATGCATTGGATGAACAACCGGAGGGATTGGAATTGGATGGGCTGATTGAACAGATTAAGAAATTAGGAGAACTAAGAGAGAAAGGGATTTTGACGGAGGAGGAGTTTAGGGAGCAGAAGCGGAGGTTGTTGTAGATGTGCGGATTTTATGATGTGCGAATTGGTGGATGTGCGAATTTGAGGATTTGAGGATTTGAGGATTTGAGGATTCTTTAATTAGTTGATTTTTTTAACTTTATTATAAAAATTACTATGAGACAAAACGAATTACTGGATGTAACATTCCAGTTGGCATTGAAGATAATTGAATATAGTGAATTACTGGAGGAACATAAAAAATACGTTATCGCTAAACAGATTCTTCGATCGGGGACTTCCGTTGGAGCAAACTGTAGAGAATCACAGGGGGCGGAAAGTCGGGCAGATTTTATTCATAAATTAAAGATTGCCAACAAAGAGGCGACAGAAACTGCTTATTGGCTGGAGCTTTGCAAATTTTCTAAAAACTATCCTAATCCAAATCTGGAAATCAATACTTTGCTTACCTCTTCTTTAAAATTATTAGGAAAAATCTTGTCATCAACTAAGAAAAAATAAAATCCTTTTGATGTGCAGATTTTCTGATGTGCGGATTGGTGGATTTTTTGATATGCGGATGTATAGATTTTTATTATAAAAATTACTTTGAGATAAAATGAATTACTGGATGTGATATGTCAGTTGGTATTGAAGATAATTGAGATTAGGGAAGTCGCCTAGATTCTAGCATTTCCTAATCCGCATATCTGCACATCAAAAAATCAAAAAATCCACCTATCATTCCTCCTCCGGAAAGTCAAATTCCAGTTGGATATTATCATCAGGGGTTTCGCGGGTGAGGTTGGAGACGGAGATACCGAGGAGGCGAACGGAGCCAGCTTCGGTCCAGTATTGGGTGAGGAGTTCTTGGGTAATATTGCGGAAAGTTTCGCGGGTTCGGATTTCGCGTTGGAAGGTTTTGGAGCGGGTGTAGGTTTGGAAATCTGGGGTTTTCATTTTCAGATTGATGGTGCGACCGTAGTTGTCATTCTTTTCCATATAATCAAATACTTTTTGGGCAATGGGTTCGAGGAGCGCCCACATGGATTCGAGATTACTCTGATCTTCGGAAAAGGTACGTTCGGCACCAATGGATTTGCGACGGCGGTTGGGTTGTACGGGACGATGATCTTCGGCGCGGATAATTCGGTAATAGTGTCGTCCAGGTTTACCAAATCTTTTAAACATTTCTATCTCATCAAATTGCTTTAGATCTCCTCCCGTACGGATTCCCATCTTGTGCATTCGAGCGGCAGTGACTTTACCAATACCATGAAATTTTTCGACAGGGAGTGTTTCTAAAAAGGCCAAGGCTTCTTTAGGTCGGATGACTTTGATGCCATTGGGCTTATTGATATCGGAAGCGATCTTGGCTAGGAACTTATTAAAGGAAACGCCTGCGGAAGCAGTGAGTTGAGTTGTCTCAAAAATCTTGGCGCGGATGGCTTCGGCGATTTCAGTAGCAGCGGCTATTCCTTTTTTATTTTCCGTGACATCAAGGTAGGCTTCGTCAAGCGAGAGTGGTTCGATGAGGTCGGTGTGCTCGGCGAAGATGGCGCGGATTTGTTCACTGACTTCTTTGTATACCTCGAATCTTGGTCGGACAAAAATTAGATCGGGACATAGTCTTTGTGCAGTCATACTAGGCATGGCGGAGCGCACTCCATAGCGGCGGGCTTCATAACTTGCGGCGGCCACTACTCCACGTTGGCGACTTCCACCTACGGCTACGGGTTGTCCGCGCAGGTGAGGATGGTCGCGCTGTTCTACGGAGGCGAAGAAGGCGTCCATGTCGATGTGGATTATTTTTCTTTGTGGCTGTTGGATGTGTTGTTGATTTGTTGAATCGTTGAATCGTTGAATCGTTGAATCGTTGAATCGTTGAATCGTTGAATCGTTGAATCGTTGAAAATAATTAATAATTAGGTAATTAACAATTAATAATGTCCTTCTGTCATGTATATCTTTAACGTGTTTTTTCGCGTAAAGAACATAAAGACGCAGGACCTGTTCCGAACTCGTTTTGGAAGACTCTTCTTTCTTGTATATCTTTTATCGTGGGTTCCTTTTTACAGGCAGGTATCTTGTATATCTTTTGATAAGATTTTAGATGAATGGGGTGTGGTTATTTAATTCTTGGATTCTATGGTGAATATTGACGGGTTATCCCCTTTTAATTGAGGTTTTCCACCTTTGACTGTGGGGACTAATTAAATTTTAATTATATTCGTTTTCTTTCCATAAAAGTCCACTATTCTCTATAAGTATCTCTCTTTTTTCAGTTTCAACTAGAGTCTGAGATACATCTCTATTTTACTTTAAATTCTAAAAAAATGCAAAGAATATTTGTTCTAGTTTTCGTATTAGGTGGAATCAGTTTTAATCTTTTTTCTCAAGATCGATCGATTCCAAATTTTCCATTTATCAATGCGGAGTTATATCCTGAACGGAGTGCGTCTATGCCGGATTGGATGAATTTATTTTTCCAAGAAGAAATCAACTTAAAAGAAATTGATGCGGCATTTGATGCGTATTATGATCGAGTTGGGTTTGAGGAAGAGAAAGATGGAGAGGAACATAATCCGTATGTAAAATTCTATTCTAAATTTCGTAGAAACGCTATGGCTTATATGCTTCCAGATGGTACGATTCAAAATTTTACGGTCAAAGAATGGAAAGCCTTGCGAAAAAAAGCAGCCTTAAATAATACTTCTAATTCGCTTTTTTCTTCTACTGCCAACTGGACGCACCTCGGCCCTAAAATAACTTATTGGAGAAAGGAACACCGATCTACTCAACCGGTAGCGCCTTGGCAAGTCAATATTTATTCCTTTGATATTGCGCCGTCCAACACGGATATTTTATACGCTGGAACAGAAACCAGCGGTGTTTATAAAACCACAGACAAAGGTTTAAATTGGATAGAGGTTGGAACTAATTTTAATTTTGGAGCGGGTATTAATGCGGTGGCTATTCATCCTACCGACCCCAATACGGTTTATGTATCGGCAGGTGCGGAAATTTTTAAAACGACAGATGGTGGGACCAACTGGAATGCCGTCTTGACCGTTTCTGGATTGTCTGCGGTTGATATTGAAATCCATCCTACTCAACCTAATATTATTCTTGCGGCTACTTGGCAAGGCGTTTATCGTTCTATAAATAGTGGAACGAGTTGGACGCAGGTTGAAAGTCAGCGTTGTTATGATATTGCATTTAAAGAAGACGATCCGACCACTGTTTTTTTAATCAAAAGAAATAACGCAACGGATCAATTTGAGTTTTATAGATCTACCAATACGGGAACTAGTTTTTCACAAATTACCAATGGTTGGATTACAGGCGTTACGGAACAGAGCGGCGCAAGAATGACCACGACGGCTCATGATGCCAATTATATTTATATCGTTTTATTAACCAATCTTGGCCCTAGAATTATGAAAAGCATCGATGCTGGCACCTCTTGGACCACCATCGCTTCTGGAGAAACTACGCCACTCGGCATGAGCAATGGTCAAGGTTTTTATGACCTAGATATTGAAGCATCTGCTACCAACAAAGATCAAGTCATCGTGGCGACGACCACCAGTTATCGTTCTACAGATGGTGGGATTAATTATACAGCCATCGGTGGTTATAGCGGGAGTTTTGACATTCATCCTGACATTCAAGAAATCAAATCTATTGGAACAGATACTTGGCTTTCTACGGACGGAGGGATTTTTTATTCTTCCGATTTTTTCAATAATACTGCCAATGCGGAAGCAAGAATTAATGGTATAGATGGAACGGAATTTTGGGGATTCGATCAAGGATGGCAAGAAGATATCGTGGTCGGCGGTCGTTATCATAATGGAAATACCGCACTCTATGAAAACTATCCTAGCGGTTTATCTTTAAGAATGGGTGGGGCAGAATCTGCTACCGGTTGGGTCATGCATGGTCGAGATCGACATACTGCTTTTAGTGATCTAGGCGATGGGATTATCATTCCAGAAGATTGGACAGAAGAAGCGGAAGGACGTTTTACTTTTAGTCTTCATCCCAACGAAGGTAGTCGAGGATATAATGCCAGTGAAGTATTGATTCATCCGCATTATTTTGAAACGTATTACGTCGGATCTAGTCAAAGTATTTGGATTTCTGAAAATGGTGGAAACGGATTTTCTGAATTATATAATTTTGGTTCTTCCATTCGAAAAATGGAAATTAGTAGAAGCAATCCTGACATATTATATGTCGCCACCGATGCGGCCTTAATGAAAACGATCGATGGTGGAACAACTTGGAATAGTCTTGGTTTACCAGCAGGTTTTGATGTGTACCGGATGTCCTTATCGGTCAGTGCCGCAGATGAAGATATATTGTGGATTCTTGATCCTTCAGGAAGTAATGGAGCTAAAGTTTATAAAACGACGGATGGCGGTACCAGTTGGACCAACCTTACGACAGGGACTTTGAATGGAATGAATTTTATCAATATTGCGCATGCTGCTGGTACGGATGGCGGTGTTTATATTGCTTCTTGGGGTGGCGTCGGAAATCCTGGTAGTTCCAAAGTTTTCTATCGAAATAATACGCATTCCGATTGGCAAAGTTTTTCTGACGGATTACCGGAAGGTTTTAATCCATTAAAAACCATTCCTTTTTATCGAGATGGAAAACTTCGGATGGGTGGGAATCGAGGCGCTTGGGAAACTGAATTATTTGAACCATTTTCTCCGATTGTTCAACCTTCAGTAGATAAAAATATTTCCAACTGTGGGCGAGATACTTTTTATTTTTCAGACTATTCGGTAGCGATGGCTGGTGCAACTTGGAGTTGGAGTTTTCCGGGTGCAAGCTTTGTCAGTTCTACTACCTCTAGAAATCCTAAGGTGGTTTATGATACCGAAGGCAGTTATGATGTAAGCTTGACGATTACGCAAGGTGGAGTTTCGGATACGAAAACCATCACAGATATGGTAACGCTGATTGATCAATGCAGTGCGGATGATACGCCCGGCAGTGCGATCAGTTTTCCGGGAGGAGGTAGCGATTATATTTCTGCCGATCCATTAAGTGTAAACACCAATAATATTACTTTCTCCGCTTGGATCAAAAGAAGTGGCGATCAAACTTCTTCTTCTGGACTTATTTTTACGAGAGGAGGAACCACTACTTCTGGTTTTAATTTTAGTGGTAATAATGAATTAGGTTACCATTGGGATGGTAGTCAATGGTGGTGGGATTCTGGATTGGTGGTTCCAGATAATAAATGGACGCATGTCGTTTTGGTGATTACCCCGACCAATGCCACGATCTACATGGACGAAGAAGTAGCGATCAACAACGCCAATCACGCGGTAGAACCTTTTGATGCTTCACTCCGCTTAGGAGCTGATCCGCATAGTAGTCCTAGACGTTTTAAAGGAGAGATGGATGAAGTAGCGGTTTGGAATCGCGCCTTGACGGCAGAGGAAATCAAAGATTATCGACATCTAGTAAAAGATCCAACGACCGACCCTACCCTTTTGCTTTATTATCAATTTAATGAAGCATCTGGAGAAATTATTGACCGCGCAGGAATCAATCATGGAAGCTTTAACGGTGCCGTTGCCAGGATGACCTCGACTGCTCCTGTAGGTGGTGGTACGAGTGCCAGGATGACGGTGAATAGTGGTGGTGTAAAAGATTTTACGGGAACGGATTTGATCTTAGAATTTCCAGCAAGTGGAACTTATCCTGATGGAGAATTGGTCGTTACCAAAATCACCAATGCACCTGACCAAAACGCAGGTAGTACGCCTGCTGCTCCTGATACGTATTGGGTGATTAATAATTATGGAACCAATAATTTTTCGGAATTAACTTCTATGCAGTTTAATGGACTAACTGGAATTAATAGTGGCAATGCTTCTGCTTATCAATTACACAAACGTGGTTCTAACGACGACGGTGCTTCTTGGGGCAGTCCGATAGATAATGCCGATGCCGCTACGGCTACGAGTCTTAGTTTTACCACTGGAAATGGGGTTACGAGTTTTTCACAATTCATGATTAATAATAGCGCTCCACTTCCAGTGGAATTAATTGACTTTACGGTCAGTTTAAATCCAGCAAAAGAAGCGGTGCTAAAATGGACCACAGCTTCTGAAATAAATAATTCTCACTTTAATATTGAGCGAAGTAGCGATGGTGTTTCTTTTGAAAAAATTGGCGTCATCGCCGCAAATAATATTTCTACTACCACTGATCAACATTATATCTTTATAGATCAAAAACCGCTCAGAGGTATCAACTATTATCGACTTGAACAGGTGGACTTTAATGCTCGTGCAGAACACTCTCCTATTCGTTCTATCTTGATCAATAGTCTTCCAGAAGAAGTGGTCGTTTATCCCAATCCACTTC
>CALKJE010000180.1 GCA_937995675.1 uncultured Saprospiraceae bacterium | reverse complement strand
TCAATAAAATGAGTGAAGAAATCCAAAATGCAGGACTGAAGGGCAAAGCCCTCGCTGCAATCGTAACAGCTTTTATTTTATTTATTTCCCTTTGGAGATATGTATACCGGACCAATATGGTAATGGAGTTTCCATACTAGATCTTTCCTACAAAACGAAAAACATAAAAAGGGCTGCCTACTAACAAGTAAGCGGCCCTTTTTTTAGGTATCATATATCATACTATTAGACATTTTTCATTTGTCCAATAGTATGATTAAGAATATAGAAGAATACTATACTGAAGCTTAGAATTAGTTAACTCCTTGTGACATTTCAAAAAGTGGTGCTACGTCTGCCAAGAGAATAAATTCTGTGCGGCGGTTCATCGCTCGAATTTCTTCTGAATCATTCTCATCTTGGAATTTAGGCATCGTATCTCCTCTTCCCGCAGCCGTAAGTTGTGTTGGATTTACGCCCATCTTAACAAGTTCTGCTACTACGCCATTAGCACGAGCGGTACTTAATTCTTTATTATCACGGAATCTTGCCCCTTCTTTCATCGGGACGCTATCCGTGTGACCTTCTACGAGTAACTTTACTCTTGGGTTTTGTTTTAGCTTTTCAGCTAAATCATTTAAAATCATTTTGCTTTCTTGATCAACCCGAGTAGAACCACTACGGAAACGAACAGGTGATGGCGTGTTTACTAGCAAACCATTATCTCCGCTAGACAAATCAAAACCTCCTTTTCGATAAACATCGAAAGTAGCGCTTACTTTTTCTTGTACCATTGCCAACTGGGAATCTCTAGCAGCTACCGCAGCTTCCATTTCTTCCAATGTTTTTTTAGTACTCATCAGCTTGTCATTAGCAGCTGAAATCTCATCGGATAGCTCACTCGTTTTTTCTTCCATTGTTTTGTTCAACTCCTCTTTCTCAGATTCTAAGGTAGCAACATTCGTTTCTAAATTCTTCACCTTCTCTTGGTTCTCAGCTAAAACCTGGTCAATAGTTGTTTTATCATTCATTAATTGCTCGAATTTCTTTTTAGAAACACAAGAAGAAAGAAGACAGCCGACGGCCATACACATTAGGAGTGATTGGATAAGTTTTCTCATTTTAGTAATTTTAGTACGATCAAATTGGTTTGTACACTGATCAGTGCATTGAAAAAGTAATTATTGTTTATTCTTGGAAAGTTAGTGGGACGAAATGTCTAGTATGTTATTTTAGGTAGGTCTCAGGCGCAATAATACTAGATAGACTCATTAAAAAGGAGAAAATTTACTAACAGCATAATGTTTATATTCAAATATTTTTTCATGTATTTTGTGGAAAACTATTTATCAATACCTACAAAATAATACGAGCCAAAAACAAATAAAACACTATTAATCAAACACTTATAAAAATAAAATTAAAAAGATGAGTCACGATAAAGTTATCAACAATTTTAAGTTACTAACATTCTAAAAAAAATATCCACATTCTGAATTTTAACTATAAACAGAGGCAATTAGCCTACGTCCACTAGCTTGATTGCGAAATTCACAAAGATAGATCCCTTGCCAGGTTCCTAAATTTAATTGGTGATTTGTGATTGGAATTTGAATACTATGCCCAATTAAGGCAGCTTTGATATGTGCAGGCATATCGTCTGGACCTTCCATTGTGTGGGTAAGATAGGGTAGGTTTTCGGGTACTAGATTATTAAAAATGTTTTCAAAATCGACCCGTACAGAAGGATCCGCATTTTCGTTGATTGTAATTCCTGCCGAGGTATGCTGGATGAATAGATGAATAAACCCAGTTTCTGGTAAAGGGCCAAGATGGGTTAAAACTTCGCGAGTAATTAGATGATAACCACGGGAATAAGCAGGGAGTTGGATATTGGTTTGAGTAACCATTTTAGGAAAGTTATGAGTTGTAAACTATTGAATGTTGAGTTAATTCTGTTGACTCAAAAAACGGGTTTATTCTAAAAAACACTATAGCCAATAACAACAACTCAGCTAATTATCTTGAAATAGGTGGGCATTTTAGACTACCAAAATAGTACACGATTCCAACACCTAAGGTAGCATAACTATCATTTTTTCGACCGTTACCACGCTGTCGTCCCTCTTGTGCAACTGAAACGCCTTCCGCTCCAACAGAGCGATCAGAAAGGGCTACGGCAATATCACCACGCAAACTTTCCAAGTCATTAAAATCAGGATAGACACCGCTAACATCATCTAGAAAGTCTGTAAATATTTTACGTCCACTTAATTCGATGTTAACACTCCAACGATAACTCAAGTCTATTTTGAAGCCTAATCCATAATTAAGTCCTCCTGAAACAGTAGAATATTCTTCACCACGAAACTGTCCTTCTGTCCCAAAGGCACGTAACTCGTAGGTTACGCCATCTAATTCAGTAGTTGGATTATATTGAAAAATAGAAAAGCCAGCAAGAAGATAAGGTGTAAAAAACTCATCTCGAGAACCGTGGACATAATTAAGAAAGTTAAATTCAAAATTAAAACTACCATCCCAAACATCAGAACGAAAGTTCAAGTTTCGAGTACGTTCAAAGGTATTATCAGAATTTGCATCCGTTCCAGCTACTCGAAGATAATTTCCAGTGACCTTCATACAGATTCTTGTATTGAAATTATAACGTGCAATAATTCCTGCAGCCAAACCAGCTTCTTTAACATTAAAGGTGGTATTCAAATCTCCAAAATAATTGGATGTACCAACCCATCCTCCTAGTTCCCAACCTTGCTGAGCGGAGAGGCTTGATCCAAAAAGAAAAAACGCAAAAAGCAGAAAAAGATTTTTCACCGGAATATCGATTTAGTTCATGAAGATATAAAGGAATGTTAAATAAATAAATTACGATTCTATACTTCCTCTTTTTGCATCACTCTGCATCATCAAAACGGTCACTATACACAGCATAATTCCCATTTTGTCTCTTTGATTGATGCAAAAATAGTTCGACTAGAATCTGCACTTATTTATTTTATTTGCCATTCCTAAGAAGTCACTGTAAGTATTGGCAGGGCGTAAATAGGTGCAAAGTTAATATAAAAACGTCTTATTATAAAGACAATTAACACAACCTGTCTAAAACGACCAATTACACTGGTTTGGTATGATTTTTCAAAGAAATGGTGAGAATATAGGAATAAGCCAAAAGATAGGCCAAAAAACAAGCTAGCTGTCTAATTGTATTATACAATTTAATACATCTTATAGGAATAAATTTTCTTTACCCAATCAAAAAGATCGCTGGTCGCTTATGTAAATTCGGCAATTCCGCCTTTTTCCACTCTTTTATCGTTTGCGTTTTGATATATTCCGTTGGTAGCGTCAAATCAGCTGCGATACAAAAATGCGTATTAGGAGCTAATTGTTGAAAAGCAGCTTCCAAGATACCTCGATTGCGATAAGGTGCTTCAATAAAGAGTTGGGTTTGTCCTTGTTTTTTAGCAGTGGCTTCTATACGTTTTAATGCATTGGCTAGCTCTGGACGCTTGGCAGGAAGGTAACCTCGAAAAGCAAAATTTTGCCCATTAAGACCTGAGGCCATCAAAGCCAATAAGATCGAAGATGGTCCAACGAGCGGAACGACTTGCATGCCTTTTTGATGCGCATATTTTACCACAAGTGCTCCTGGATCCGCCACTCCTGGACAACCAGCTTCAGATAATACACCAATATCTTTCCCTGTTTTAAATGCTGCCTGAAAAGCTTGGTGGGCTGTTTGTGAATCATGTTTATCTAACTCAAATATTTCTAATTCAGAAATCGGTAGTCGAGGTTCCATCGCTTTGATAAAATGCCTTGCCGTTTTTGCCCGTTCCACAATAAAAACTTCTAACTCTCGAATATGCGTTCCCACCATTTCCGGTAAAGTTTGAAGACTGTCTGGTCCAAGAGGACAAGGAATGAGGTATAGTTTTGTCATGTTTTCTATCTATTGTTGAAACGCTTCGCTTGTTGAATCGCTGTGCTTGTTGAATCGCTGTGCTTGTTGAATCGTTTTATTTTTTATCTAGCTGAATCCCTCCACGTTAGATGGCATTATTAATTCTTCATTATAAAATTATTCATTATCCACCTCCGAATAGTTTATCAAAAAATTTCTTCCGCTTTTTCTTACGTTTCGTTTTTCGCTTTTTCTTTTCTGCTTTTTTTCTTTCTTTTTCGGTTTTGGGATTTTCTCTGTCTGACTTTTTCTTTTTAAGCGATTCTAACAATTTATCGATTTGAGAATTAATTCCTTCCACCACTTCTTCCAAAATCTCTTCTTCCTCTGTCGGTTCAGGTGGTCGCTCTTCTGCAAAGTCTGGACAATCAAGCAATTCTAAAATTTCCACCGAAGGTACTGGAAATACACTACGTTGCCAATTTTTAAAGTCTTTATCTCGATCTGCTGCTACCGCAAATTTACCCCAAATCGGCAATGCCGTATTCGCTCCTTGTCCTAAAGATAAGCTTCTAAATCGAACTTTTGGAGACTGTCCTCCTACCCAAGCACCAGCTACCATATCCGGCGTAAAACCAATAAACCAACCATCTGCCTGTGATTGAGTAGTACCCGTTTTCCCGGCAATTCGCCCGTTTAGCTTATAAACTGAACGTAGTCGGCGAGCTGTTCCACTATCTACCACTCCTTCCATCATTCTTACCATGATATCCGCTTCATTTGGTTCTAAGATTTGAGTGCCTTCTTTTTCTGGAGATCCTTCATAAAGAACTTTCCCGTCTGAGGTTTCGATACGTGTTAAGTAAATTGGCTTTTTACGAACACCACGATTGGCAAAGGTGCTATAGACCTGCACCATTTCGTAAAGAGAAGCATCCGTAGCACCGAGTGCAATGGCAGGTACTTTGGGAATTTCACTGACAATTCCCATTTCTTGTGCTAGGTCTCGAACCGGGTCGATACCCGTTTGCATGATGAGGTTAACTGCCACCGAATTAACTGAATTTCTTAAACCACCTGCCATTGAATAAACACCTCCATAAACGCCATCAGCGTTCTGTGGTTGCCAATCTTCATAGTCTGTATAAGTGATTAGTCGATTATCAAAATAGGTACAGGGCAATAGTTCTTTCCGAATGGCACTAGCATAAACAATCGGTTTAAAAGTAGAACCAACTTGTCGTTTAGATTGTGTATGATCGTATTGAAAATATTGATGATCAATCCCACCTACCCAAGCAAGTACTTCTCCTGACTTCGGGTTCATGGCTAAAAATCCGGCATTCAATAGACTATAATAAAATTGGATAGAATCTAACGGAGACATTTTTTTTCGCACTTCTCCTTTCGGACTATAGACGGTCATATTAACTGGCGTCTCAAAACTCTTTTTTATTGCTGCCTTAGACTTTCCTGCCTTTTTCATTTTTTTGTAGCGGGCAGACTTTCTTACTTCTTTTTCAATTACAGAATCATCACCCCAAACTTTTCGTCCTTTCCAATGCTTGTCAAAATCTTTTTGGAGCTTTGCTAAATGAACCGTCAACGCTTTCTCTGCGTAAGTTTGCAAACGAGAATGAATGGTGGTATAAATTTTTAAACCATCAGTATATATATTATACGGCTCACCATCGGAGCTTTTATATTCTTTCACTAATTCTGCTAATTCACCTCGTAGATGTTCCCTAAAATATGGAGCCAGTCCATCATGATGACTCTCTTTTCGGTAGTCTAGTTTAAGTGGAATTGCTTTAAGAGAATCTCGTTGATGTGTAGAGATGTACTCATATTTTTCCATCTGTTGTAAGACAACATTTCGTCGCTTCTCCGCACGTTCAGGATGTCTTACTGGATGGTAATAAGTATTTGCTTTTAGCATTCCAACCAAAACAGCTGCTGCTTCTGGCGCAATCTCCTTAGCTGTTTTATTAAAAAACTGCTGAGCAGCTACCTCTACTCCATAGATATTTCCACCAAAAGGTACAGTATTAAGGTACAGACTGATTAACTCGTTTTTAGAATAAACCTTCTCCAGACGGCGAGCGATATATGTTTCTTTTATTTTATTAATTAGAATAGAAAACAATTTATAACGCTTACGTGGAAATAGATTTTTTGCTAACTGCTGACTAAGTGTACTACCTCCTCCCGATGACTCATCACTCAGCATAATTGTTTTTCCAATTACTCGCAACCAAGCTCTAGTATCTACCCCACTATGCTCAAAAAAACGAGCATCTTCCGTAGCGATTAAAGCATTGACAAGGTAAGGTGAGATATCTTTGTAAGGAACGCTTATTCTATTTTCAGTATAATACTTCCCCAACATTACCCCGTCACTAGAATAGATTTCAGAAGCAGTGCTATTTTCAATATGACGTAAATCTTGAGTCGTTGGTACTTTACCAAATACATTAAAATAAACCAATAGGAAAAGCATTCCAACAAATACGATTCCGAGTATTGGTAAAAAAGAAATTGCTTTTATTCCTTTTGCTAGGCGAGGAGATTGGGTACGAAATGCTTCCCATTTTTGCGACAAACCCTTTTTCTCGTTGTTTTCTGTTTGATTAGTACTCATGATGGTGTTAGTCTAGCGCTTTGTTTTTTAGGATATTACAGGATAAGTAGGTTATCCTTAAGAAGATTAAAGAACGCTTTGGCTTTCGTTGTTATTGTAACTATTTAAAGATAGGGAGATAATTTAATGGAAGATTTTTGAATTTAGCACCCCTACACTTTTTCGTCTTCTCATTAAGTTGCCCCCATCCGCTTTCGCGGTTCTCTCTCTTGATGCACTATCGTGCATCACCCTACGGGATCGTTCGTTTATCCCTCCAATACAGTTTTTAGTATTTTATGGGCATTAATTTCAGGTAAACCTTCTACGTGAAAGCGGTAATAACTAATAAGGCCGGTAAGCAATTTCTCACGATTTTCGCGGCTAATTTTAATTTCAAACGCCTTTTCAATGCTTGTTTTTAAAAGGGCACCTAATAGTTGACTTAGTTCTCCCTCTAGGTAATTATTATTTAATGGAGGCTCTGCAGTAAAAGTTCCTTCTTGCATATCGAAAAAAGGCGTTTGTTCACTATAGCTTCCGGAAGGAAAGAATCCTAAATAGGCAGATAATTTTAACATCACAGCTAGGTGAAAATTATAGATTGGATTCTCTGTTTCGTCTAGGTAACAAATAGTATTGAAAAGGAAGGTAAACAGCGGTTGATTTTTTTCCCTTTCTTTGATCGTCTTTTGCATTATTTCTAATAAGAATAGACCGATTGCTCCTTTTTGGATATCAAAGGGAATCTTCTCGAACAAATAAGCTGCTTTGATTTCTTTAATCCGACAGAGGTCTTTATCTTCTCGATGATAGACAACCATCTCAACTAATGACATTACTTGCAATAAGCCTGCACTGACCTTTGCTTTTTTTGTTCTCACTCCACTAATGATGTAAGAACGCAGTCCAAGTTCTTCGGTAAAAATGTCCGTTATAATACTTGTTTCGGAGAACTTAACGGATCTGAAGACAATTCCTGAGGTTTTAACTAGCACAATTGTTGCATTAAAGTATCACATAAAATGGTGTAAGCATTCGATAATAATGTATTTTTGGGAAATAATTGGCAATTGTCCTGTCACTATTATCTACTTTTACCCAATATTAGTAGACGTTGTAGAACAATATTTGCTTTATAGCCCATATAAGTACACAAGACCTAGCCTTTATGTTTTTTCCCAGTGCTTACAAAGCAATATTTTTTAAAAATAACCTAAAATAACTGCCTAACCTTTCAACGTAATGGTCAAAAGAAAAAAAATTTTATTAGCGGAAGATAATCTTGCCGATGTAGAGCTCACCAAGATGGCTTTGAAAGAAATCGGACTACCTCTTGACCTTGTTCACTTTTTTGATGGACAAGAGCTTGTTAATTATATTCAGGATAATCCATTGGAAGACATTGCACTGATTCTTCTTGATCTCAACATGCCTCGTATGGGCGGAGTAGATGTATTGCGTAGTTTTTCTCAAAACGGTGAATTTAAAAAGATACCAGTTGTTGTCTTTTCTTCTTCTACTCATGAAAATGATGTTAAGACCTGCTATGACTTTGGTGCTAATGCCTACGTTTGTAAGCCTATTGACATTAATGATTTTACTCGAACGATTAATTCTATCACCCAATTTTGGGGTGAAATTAATGTATTACCCACTTATGCTTAATCTGGTTTAAGAAAGCTGATATTCCTTTTCAATCCTGATAGCTTGGTTCTTTTAACTGCCGATTTTTGAAAGACCTTTCGAAATACCATTTCTGTTATTTCTTCCCAATCTTCTTTTTTCATTTCTAACAAGTCTGCGTGTGGTTCGAATGCTGGTTCGTCGTGCCTCTTTGCAAAACGATTCCACGGACAAACGTCCTGGCATATATCACAACCAAACATCCAATTTTCAAATCTATTTCTGTAAGATTCCGGTAGAGATTCTTTTAACTCAATCGTAAAGTAAGAAATACATTTACTACCATCCATTATGTAACCCTGCGGAGAAATTGCTTCTGTTGGACAAGCATCAATGCATTTAGTACAACGTCCACAATAATCTTTAATGGGATGATCATATACTAATTCTAAGTCAATAATTAATTCTGCTAGAAAAAAATAAGAACCTTGTTTCGGTGTGATCAATAAGGTATTTTTTCCGATCCAACCCGTTCCACTACGTTTTGCCCAATCTCTTTCTAATACTGGAGCGGAATCCACGAAGCACCGACCATCCACGGGTCCTATCTCCGTACGAATACCATCCAGTAGTTTTCGAAGACGCTCTTTCACCACA
>CALKJE010000179.1 GCA_937995675.1 uncultured Saprospiraceae bacterium | reverse complement strand
CATCGTCTCTAACCATCCTAACACTTTACTTGATCCATTAAATACCGCATCTCGAATTAAGCAACATAGTTTTTTTCTCATCAATGCGTCTCTAGTTAAATCAGCGATTGGCAACTGGTTTTTTACCACCTTTTATTGTGTACCTATTGAACGCCCAAAAGATCGAGGTGGACGAAAAATAAGCAACGAAGATAGTTTTGCTAAATGTGATGAACACCTTAGCAACGGTGGTTGCCTTTACATCGCCCCACAAGGATATAGTCAAATCAAACGTCGAATCGACAAGGTCAAAACAGGTACTGCACGGATCGCATTAAGTGCTGAAAATAGTAGCGATTGGAAATTGGGATTAGAAATTTTACCTTTTGGACTCAATTATAAGAGTCCACGTTTTTTTCGAACAGACTTATTGATCAATACCGGAGAACCTATCCTAGTGGCTAATTACCGGGAAGCATACAAACGTGATCCTTATCAAACAGCCAAAGAATTAACGCATGATCTTCAGGTAGCCATGGAATTATTATTACCGGATACAAAAGATGATGAAGAAGATGCTTTTGTCAAACAGCTAGAGGAAATTCAGCAAACAGAATTACCATTGGAGATGGACGTTGCTTTTAAGCGTTCTAAAAAAATGATTCAACGTTTGCACAGTGCGGATACTGTTTTTTATAATAAAATTAAAACCGCCACAGAAAGTTATCAATATGATTTAGCCAACCAAAAAACAGATGATCACACAGTGATGAAATCTCTATCTATTAATAATATGGTTTTTCACTTAAAGCATATTGGGTTTTTCATCTTGGGGTTTCCACTCTTTTTATATGGTGCGATCAACCATATCTTACTAGCAGGTATTCCTAGCGTTTTACCAAAAATAATGAAGATATATCCTGGCTATGATTCTAATATTAAAACCGTTAGTGGAATGGTTCTTTGGCCTATCCTATATTGGTTGCAAGGAAAATTAGTTTACAATTTTACTGATGAATGGTGGATCACTTTATTATACCTCATCACACTTTATCCGCTTGGTGTCTTCGCTTGGAAGTATAAAGAGCGAGTAAAAGAATTTTTTAAAATAAATCGAACCACCAATTTTCTAAAAAAGAATAAAACCTCCTTGTTGGAAAAAAGAACACAGGTTTTAGGATTACTTGCCCAACTTTCTGAACAACCTTTGTCTTCGGTAAACTCATCCGAAAATTAATCCATCATGGAAATAATATCCTGGTTAATCTTCATCGGATTTGTATTAGCAACCGCGATACAATTATTTATTTGGCTATATTATTTTCGTCGATTGGCCGTTTTTTCAAAAAAAGAAAATCCCGTTTCACCATCTGTTCCAGAAGAAATTCCCGTCTCTATTGTTATCTGTGCTCGTAACGAAGCAGAGAATCTCAAAAAAAATCTTCCCCATATCCTAAATCAAAACTACCGTTCCTTTGAGGTCGTAGTAGTGGACGATAAATCAGAAGACGAAACACGAAACATATTACTACAATACAATATAAGTTATCGTAATTTGCGGGTGGTTTCGGTAATTGATAAGCCGCTTGGGAGTGGAAAAAAACCAGCGTTAGCGCAGGGGATTAGAGCGGCAAAACACGAAGTGATTTTATTTACCGATGCAGATTGTTGTCCGACCAGCAAAGAATGGTTGAGAGAAATGCAAAAACCTATTCGAGGTCCAATTGAGATCGGATTAGGATTTGGGCCTTATGAAAAGGCGAGCGGATTTTTAAATAAATTTATTCGGTTCGAAACTTTTTTTACAGCCCTCCAGTATTTTTCTTTCGCTTTAGCTGGTCACCCATATATGGGAGTGGGACGAAATCTGATTTATAAAAAAGAATTATTTGATCGCGCTGGTGGTTTTGTTTCACACGAACATTTAATGTCTGGTGACGATGATCTTTTTATCAATCAGGTAGCAACCAAAGATAACACCTGTATTATTCTAAATGAAAATACGCATATGTATTCGGCTCCGGTAAAGACTTGGTCCGCTTACTATCGACAAAAAAACAGACATCTAAGCACTGGAAGATACTATCAAAATAAGCATAAATTCTTACTAGGTCTCGTTTCTGCCAGTCACTTTTTTCATTATTCTTTAGGTTTTTTGTTGTTCATATTAAATTTTGGTATAATATTTGCAACAATCATAATTGTAATAAGAATATTAGTTATAACGCTAATATGTAAGCCCATTTTGAGAAAACTGCAAGATCGGCGCCTTACACTATGGACACCAATTTTGGATACGGCTTACGTATTGTTTTATGTGATATTCAGCATATCATTAATTAAAGGAAAAATAAAACAATGGACGTAAAGGAACCAAAAACGACGAACCTTTCTCAAAGAGGACAAGAGGACTATGATTATGTTCTCAAAGCAATTGACGGAGATCAGAAAGCATACGCAGTACTGATGAATCGTTACCGCAATTCAATTTTCCACATGATGCTTAAGATGGTTAGCAACCGCGAAGATGCGGATGATTTAACGATTGAAGCTTTCGGAAAAGCATTTCATAAATTACACAGTTACGCACCTAATTACGCTTTTAGTACGTGGTTATTCAAGATTGCGATCAACAACTGTATCGACCATATTCGTAAAAAGCGTATTAAGCTTTTATCTATCGATGATCCTATTGAGCACAATAGTGATAACGATTATTCAAATAACATTAAATCTACGGCATTAAATCCAGAGCAATCTCTTGTACGAGAGCAACGGGTATACTTGATGCGTACGGTATTGACGAAACTAAGCGACAAATACCGTCAGATGATTGAGCTACGTTATTTCGAAGAATTGAGTTATGACGAGATTGCTGTAAAACTAGACATTCCACTAGGAACGGTCAAAGCACAGTTATTCCGTGCAAAAGAAATTCTACATAACATTCTACTTTCTCCTGGTGCTCAAGCATATTTAGAAGTAAACGTTAATAGAACAAAACGTGCCATCAAAGCTAAAAAAATGAAAAAAGTAAAGAAAGCCGTAGCATTGGCTTCCTAAAACTTAAGCAGCCCATACCCGCACTGTGTAACACCAGAAAAAATAAAACTGAAAACACCCTAAGCAGCTTCTGAAAAGAGGCTGCTTTTTTTTGTTGATATAAAAAAAGGTGCTTAGGTCGGAAATACCACTTACCGATCCTCCGATCAAAACTACCGATCCTCTATTTGTTACTTTGTCCAAGATAAAATACCCTTACTTTTACCATGACTTAAAAAACCAAAATGAAACGCAAGCCATACCTGATCGGAGGGATGGCTTGTTTTGATTTTCAACATCCTTAATGTTGCCTCCTTACCCTATTCCCTATTTACCCCATAGTACTCTTTACGGAAACAATTATTTTAATAGACAGGCTTTGACATCCACCTTTTACAATGAGGTTGTTTATGAATAGCTTACTTGGCTACAAAGTGATCTTTTTTCACACAAGCAGCTATTTTTAAACAACCTCAATTACATGCTAATTTTTTCAAACTTTTATTATCTTTAAGACGATGTTTCACTTTTGAAAACTTCCTCCAGATGAAAATAACTAAAGTACTGATCATTGATGACGAGCCCAAGCTAAGTAAAGTATTAAAGATAAAACTGGAACGCTACTGCTCAGACATTGAAGTGGTAGGAGAAGCAATCAATATTATTGAAGGCTACAAGAAAATAAAAGAACACAACCCTCAGCTAGTTTTTTTAGATATCTCTATGCCTGGTGGCTCAGGTTTTGACTTGTTAGATAAATTCGAATCTGTAAACTTCCAAATCATTTTTGTTACTGGATTTAATGACTTCGTGCTCGATGCTATGAAGGTGAGCGCTATCGACTATTTGCTGAAGCCAGTCTCAACCGAAGAATTAAAAATTGCGGTTCAAAAGGCCAAAGAAAGAATAGAGGAAAAAGAAAAAGTAGAAAAATATCACCTCTTAAAACACAATATCAGCCACCTCGGTAATCAGGAAGCAAAAATTGCCATCCCAGGCGCCAATACTTTCGTTGAAATCAAAAACATCATTCGTTGTCAAGGTTGGCAAAAATATACCCACGTTTATCTAACCGATGGTTCTTGTATTTTGAGTTCTTATAATATCGGAGTATTTAAGGACATGCTCAAAACCTATAATTTTTACAGCACACACAAGTCTCATCTTATCAACCAAAAACTCATTACCAAGTATCTGAAAGAAGGAATTGTCGTGATGTCTGA
>CALKJE010000178.1 GCA_937995675.1 uncultured Saprospiraceae bacterium | reverse complement strand
AGTCATTGATTGCCAATACTTCACAAATTTTTCGGCCTCGTAGCTTTCGCTACGAACCTCAAAATTTGTATCGTCTTGACAACCAAGCACTTATCCTCACCTTTTGTGAACATTCTTAAACAGCTTCATAATATTTCTGACGATTAATACTAACAAAATGAAAAATTTAAAAATCCTCTTCCTCCTGGTTTTACTACCAGCTTTTCTTATGGCTCAATCTTCCATTGAGGAGTGGACTTCTGATTACGATAAGCTATTGAAAACGTATGTTTCGAACGGTCGTGTGGACTACGCAGGCATCAATGCTGATCCTCAATTAGGAACCTTGGTGACCCAACTAGCAAATCTTAAACCTACAGATAATAAATCTGCATTTGCAAAAGCTTTTTATATCAATGCCTATAACCTAGTTGTAATTTATGCAGCAGCTACTAACTATCCTTTGGGGAGCGTTCAGGAGGTTAGTGGTTTTTTTGAAAGAAATAAGTATAAGATTGGTGGAAAAAAATATACCTTAAATTCTTTTGAGAAAGATTTTATTTTTAAAACTTTTCCCGACCCAAGACTACACTTTGTTTTGGTTTGTGGAGCGGTTGGTTGTCCACCTATTACCAACTTTGCTTACCAAGCTGATCAGCTAGATGCACAATTAGATATGCAAACCAAGGCTGCCCTTAATGACGATATGTTTGTGGCATTCTCTGGAGGTAGAGCAACCGTATCTAAAATCTTCCAATGGTACAATACTGATTTTGGTGGTAGCAAAAAGAATATCCTAAATTATATCAATGAATTTCGTAGTAACCAAATCCCTGAATCTGCGAGCATTGGATATTTTGAGTATGATTGGAGCTTAAATGATCAACAAACCGTTGGACAATCTGCTTCAGATAATAGCGCGAATGCTTTTCGTTATGTAACTTCTGCCACCATTCCAAAAGGACAAATAGAGCTAAAGATTTTTAATAATCTCTACACTCAGAAAACTGCTGAGAATGGAGGAAAAGTGGATAGTCGTAGTACATTCTATACTACTTCTATCAGTGCATTGTACGGAATCAATCAACGATTTAATTTAGGAGTAGACTTAAAATATCGTCGTACTTTGAATAGTGACATTCCAAGTAAGTTACTAGATGTCTTTGGTAGTTTAGAGGAACCTTCTGGTCGCTCGGGCATCACTGGAATTGGACCTCGTATCCGTTGGGCACCGATTCCGAAATGGTCTGGCTTTTCATTACAATCTACTTTTACTTTTGCGATAGGAGATGAACTGGGAGGTGTTTTTGACACGACAGGTACTGTACGACCTTTTATTGATTGGAATAATAATATTTTTTGGACGCAATTTTTTTATGATAAATCTATCGGTACGCGTTTTTCCTTTTTTGCAGAACTAGATGTTATTTGGGAAGACATCGGTGGTTTTGATAAACTCTCTTTCCCGGTAACTACTATTTTTAGCTATTTCCCAAATAAAAAAGTAACTCTTTATACTCTGACCGGATTTGCTCCTAGTGTTGCTCCAGAATTCGATTATTTTCATCAAGTTGGTCTAGGAACCAAATACCAAATTACTCGCCGAGTGGAGGTGGAGTTATTATATACCAGCTTCCGTACAAAAAATGTTGTAGATAAGAATGGCGTAGCTAGTACTTATAATTTAGGTGTACGGTTTTCTTTGTAGATTGCTATTTGATTTTTGCTATTTGCCCTCTTCTTTCGTAATCGATTGAAGAGGGCAAATAGTTATATGTAGACAATATGGAAAAGATTTAGTTAACCCAAACAATCTTCGAAACATCCGTTTTGAATCCTCGCAGTCTTAAAACAAATAATCCAGCTTCTGTTTCTAAAGAAAAAGGATTTTCTAAAATGGTTTCTCCTCTTTCAATAAAACCTAAATCTTTTTTTGCAATTAATTTTCCATCCAATTGATATAAAAGTAATTCTTGATCTTCCCCAGTTTCGAGGTTGAGTACGATGGGCGCACCGAAGTAAAGTGGATTGGGAAAAGAAATAATACCTTCCGATGCAAAAGGAATTTCAGGAGTTCCTAACACGCTATCCAATTCTAAATAAAGTACTGGCGCATCATGATCACTTGATCGTAAAGAAGTATTTGGATCATCAAAATAAAAACCAGGATAGTCTGAATTTCCTCGGCCATGTTCGTAACCAGTTACCGTTAATCCTTCTAGTTGGGTCGACAAGATATGATCGAGCATTTGCGCGTTGCCGCTAAAAACAAAAGAGTATCGCTCCTCTTCCGGAAGTAAATCGATATAAGTCACCAAGGGATTGTCAAGGATTGGTTCGATTTCAAACTCTGCTCCTAAAGAAGGCGTTCCAGCAATTTGATTATAAACATCAACATATCCGTCTGAAAATTGAAAAGCATTAAAATCACCTAAAATGATTAAGTTCTCATCTTCTAAAGCTCTAGCCATTCGAGCCACCGACACTGCTTGTTCGTGACGTTTGGTTCGCACAAAAAAACTGTTGCCACCTGTGATTCCATTCAATGATCGATTGTGAATATTTAACACCTTAAGTTGTGTAGGAGGAACGGTGGCAAAATTTCCTTCGAGCAACAATGGTGGACGATCATGCACCCGACCTCCGATACTCAGACTTTCATTAGAACCCAAAGGTGTAATCGTTACATCGTTTAGGATTGGACGAACAAGGTAACCTAAATTAATGGGGAAATTTCCACTATTAGAAACATGTAAATAAGCCGTATAATCTAGATCAGGATCGATCGATTCAATCACCTCAATTAGTTCATTAAGTACCGCCAAACTTTCGACTTCTTGAATGGCGATAATATCTGGTGAAGCAAGTTGTTCGGTAATAAAAATTCCAAATTTTTCTAGTCGATCTTGGTATTCTGGTTCATTATCAAAAAACGTCAACATATTCAAAGAGGCGATAGAAATTTCATTATTGTTCGTTGGTCGAACGGGTGCCGGATTTGGTAAATCCACAACCTGATAAGAAGTTGGCCAAATCTCATAATCGTTGTCATTATCATTGATGACACCAATAGCACTTAATGGAGTACCACCTGGAAGGCCTGTTATGTTTGGTTGACCAAGCGCGGCTGGTCTAAAATCAAATCGCTCTGGATTATTATCCCAAACTGGAAGACCTGTACTGCCCGGAAATGCAATTCCTGGTTCGCGAAAAGTTCGAGTCGTTCCGGCCACGATTGTCGTCGTTCCATCAAAACTAGTAGAAGCCGTTGTAATTGCTTGAGGAAGATTGACAAACATTCCTTCTACCCATTCTAGTTCTGGAACATTACTGGGGGCTCCGGAAGGAAAAGTCTCGTTAAGTTCGATCGGAGAGGGGAGCGTATTATTGGTGGTATTTAAAACAGTTAAGGTTAGTCCCGTAGATTGAATTTGTGTCATTCCATCAAACTCGACCACTTGTCCAGTTATGGTAACACGATCACCAACTTGTACATTGATATTTGGATTGATATTGACCAGCAAACCGTTAGAAGTAGTTTGGTCGGCATCGGCTCGTTCGTCCGGGGTTTGGATAAAAGCCAGGTTGTTAAACACCACCGTTACGACATTATCAGCCGAAGTAACCGTTTGGTTATTAAATGGGCTAATGGTTCCAGTTCCTTGGATTTCCCAGATTTCGCGATTTTGTCCATACCCAAAGAGGCTAGAAAAAAGGAAAAGGATAAAAATGTGTAATTTTCTATTCATAAGATGTAAATTAGAACCCAAAATTATCAACAATTCGGGATAATTACTATTTCTATTCTATGAAGAACACCGAAAGTACTATTTACGACAAAGGTTATGATCCGATTATTCAGGCGGCTCTCGTTTTGTCCTTGATTTTAGCAGTAACCATCATTGGTAAGTTAATCAATGCGATTGGAATAATGACGATCAGTGATCAGTTTCCCTGGACCACGGCGACGTCTTTTTTACTTTTTTTCGCCATTTTCAATAGTGTGATCAGTCTAGCGAGTAAAGACCTAAATAAGTATTGGGGACGATCGATGCTGTCTTTTGCAGTTTTAGCGGCGATATCAGCTGGTGTTGCTTATTTCTTTTCTTCCCTATCTATCGAAGAAGTTGGGCCTTATAAATGGATCTATTTTGTTTTGACTTTTGGATACCTCGTCTTTTTATCTATTCTTGGATTTATGAAACGAATCGTAGATTTTGCCGAAAGAGAGGATTGGCAGGCGCCTCGGGCTCGGAAGAAGTAGGGAAAATCAATATCCAATATCCAATATTGAATATCCAACATTGAATAATGATTGGGTTCTTCTCGATATGATTTACCTTAATTCTCTAGATCTAATTACCCCCTATTTTTTAGTAAAACACCTATTTCACCAATCATCAAGTCATTTCCAATCTTGCTACTAAATAATTAAGGGATGAACAACTTTCTTAAAAAGAATGTTATCATTGGCATAAAATCCTTTGTACAAAAAAAATAAAAAATGGATCCTTTAAATAATAATACAACGCCTCAACCTGAAGCTTTTGCAACGCTTGGAACTGGTTGTTTTTGGTGTACTGAAGCGGTATTCCAATTGCTAGAAGGCGTGAACTCGGTGGTATCTGCCTATGCGGGTGGACATGTGGCCAATCCTACTTATGAGCAAGTTTGTAGTAAACAATCTGGGCATGCGGAAGTGGTCCGAATCAGTTATAATCCAGAAGTGATTTCTTTCGAAGAATTACTAGAAGTTTTCTGGCAAAGTCATAATCCGACGACGCTTAATCAACAAGGAAATGATAAAGGACCACAGTATCGTTCTGCTATTTTTTATCATAATGAGGAACAAAAGAAAATTGCTGAAGCCAGCTTAGCAAGTACCGATGCTTCCGACCTTTGGCCAGATCCAATTGTAACGGAAATTACCGAGTTGAATAATTATTATCCAGCTGAAGATTACCATCAAAATTATTTTAACCGAATGGGAGATAAAAATCCTTATTGTGTATATGTGGTAGGACCTAAGGTGGCTAAGATGAAAAAGCATTTGGCAAAGAAGAAAGTGTAGAGGATTATTCAAAAGCAAAAGCAATTTCAAATGCAAGCGCAAATATAAAATTTTC
>CALKJE010000177.1 GCA_937995675.1 uncultured Saprospiraceae bacterium | reverse complement strand
GAGATTCTTTATCTCCACCCGATTTGATGTCTGTACTTTCAGGTAAGATCTCGTATCGATATTTTAGTGGATCGTTATCTGGATCAGAAGAATTCATTTCAAATTCCACCTTACCGCCAGGCTTTACATATACGCTAGAATAGGTTTTTTTTCCGTTCATGGTCATACTCGCAATATTTGGCGAACGGTTTTCAGGAAATTTTCCTGTCCAGGATTTTTCCAAAACGTCCATCACTTCAGTCTCAGAACCATCTTCTAAAAACAATCCATACCAAGTCGGGGTAGTTTCTTGCTTTTGTCCCCAAAGGAAAACATAGGAACCCACACACATTTCTTCATCGTTCGCAATTCCAAGTTCATATCGTCGGGTATAGTCTCTTGCTTTTTCACTGCTGGTTTGTTCAATGGGAGCGCCCCATTTTGTTTTGGCAACTTCCCAGTGTCCGTTTGGACCCCATTCAGTGATGACATAAGGTTTTTTCCAACCATAAGCACGCATCTCTTTGTCTACACCGATCAAACCACCATAAGTATTGATTCCATAGATATCGATCGAGGGGGCACGTTCCATAATCAGCTGAACCTCAGCTACATCTAGGCCTGCTGTAACGGTCATAGTCGGATGATTAGGATCAACTCTTTTGATCATAGCAGCAATATCTTCTACGGCATTCCAAACTTTAAAATCAGAATAAAATAGATCCATTTCATTACCAATTCCCCACATTAAAATAGCTGGGTGATCTTTATAAGTTTCAACGATCTCTGTAAATCGTTCCAATTGAGCTTGAACGCCTTTAGAATCATTATAGTCAAATCCTTGACGTTCACAACCTACCCAAAGTCCAAAGGAAACGGTTAGTCCTTTAGCATGTGCTTCATCTAGCACGGCGATTGCTTCACCTGCGCCCCATGTTCGAATAGAATTGGCACCATAGGCTACCGCACGATCCATTTCTGATTGTCCTCCAACTCCTTTTATGTAGTAGGGTTTGCCACCGCGATAAAGTTGCCATTTGCCATTTTCTTGACGCATTTCTACCTTAATTGGTCCAGGAGCAGGTGCTTGGCTAAAGCCACTAAATGGATTAATCAAGAAATTAAGAAAGAGGAAGAAAACGAATAATTTTTTCATTGTATACAGGATTTTTAAACTGTTTCTAATTCTAAAGTTTTTATATTCACCAAAAAATAGTGATTAATAATAAATTCAACAAAATTTTAATACCATGTTGTAGTGATGATGTATCTTTACACAGGGAGATGTACGGTTGATGTAGAATTTTCTGCTATTATTTAACTTTATCGCCTTACATTTGTTTACCGAATCATTCAAAGAATTTGCTTGAATTTTTCTTGATTTTTAAAAAATTGAGAAAGTACAAGTAATTTCTAAACAACCTGGCCAAAATTATATTATGGTTTCACCTTTAACCAAAAAAACTAAAAGTAATCTATCTTTCAGAATCCTCCTAATGAGTATTTTGTTTTTATGGAATACTGGATTAACAAATGCTCAGGATGCGGTCTCTTCAGACTTAGTCAATGTAACCAGTGCCATTTCCACTTCTCCACTAGATTCTTCTACTCAAAATCTTACAGAATCGGCACCTCTTGATCTAGAGGTCGTAGCTGGCATCCAATATGATACGAGTTTTGTTGGTAAAAAATTGCGAAAGCGAGGCCAAAAGCTAACGGTTTTTGGGTATTACCGATTATTTGGTTACGGACGAAATGTTACCGAGGCATATCCAAACCTTGCACCCTATGAAAAAGCTTATGGATTTGGCGATGGATATCGAGAGCCGACGATGTCCTTGAGTGTTTATGGTCGCCCGAATGGTAAATCCACTTTTGGAACAGAGCTATTTATGTTTGCTCCTTATGTTGGTTTGGGTTCAGAAGATAATGTCTTTACCATGAATCTTGGGATTAATTTCTACGGACAGTTTCGAACCAAACATGGGAATTTTGGGGTTCGGGCTGGAGGAATCCATTGGTATAATCTAAGTGATTTTACGATTGGAGTTTATCAGATTTTAGATCGTTTTAGTATTTTCGATCGAACTCCATGGGAAGGGGTTACAGATCAAAAAAAGTATGATAGTTATTTTGAAAGTGGATCAACCAATGCGGGAGATTTGCGTTGGAACAACCAAGCCTTTCAAGGTTTGATTATCAACGGAGCTAAATTGCCAGGTGATCTTAGTTTTGATTTATTTTGGGGAAAAACACAACCCAACGGTGGATTGACCAATGCCATCAATGATCCATCTTTATCGATTTCTCCGACGTTGGACGCAGGTAGCGTTCCAGATTATTTAGGTTTTGCAGGAGACAATCGTTCTGTTCCTAATTTTATTGCAGGTGGAAAAATCGGCAGAAGTTTTGGTAGGAAACGAAATACTATTTTTTACAATTTAATGCATAGTGAAACGGCATTAGATTCAATAAATCAAATTTCACGAAAATATCAAGTACATAGTTTATCACTAAATTTAAATTTAGCCAAAGTAAAACTGAGAGGAGAATTGGGTGGAGGAAGTTATGAAAGTCCAACCTATGAAAAGAAATGGGGAGAAGCGTTGATGTTACATGCATTTATCCCAAAAGAATATACCAAAATACCGATTGATGTCCAGGTATATCAAATCAGTAAAAATTTCTTTAATCAAAATGGTGCCATTGCCACCAATTCTAATCCTGATATTATCAAAGATTTTGGGGTTGCCGCAGGGGCGAATGGAGTAGGTGGTCAGTTGGCGCAAGTAGGGCAATTGATCCACAATCGTCGAGGTGTTAATATTAATACCATGCTCGATTTAGGTGATTTTAAATTTGGTCTTGGTTGGGGACTTTCAAAAGAAATAGATGTTGCTTCTACCCAGTTGACTTTTGTGCATCGGATCAATGGTTTGGCATTATCAAGAGTTTATAATCCTTTCCCAGAAGGAGCTACCAGTCCGACAGTTTTCGGTCCCTATAATCGAAAAATTTCTTTTTTCCGTGGTGTAACAGAAATTGTTCAAACTACGGATTTAGACCCTGCCACTACAGAAGCTAGAAATAAAAAATATTTCAATGCGGTAGACTTACAAGCAAAATATAAAACCACCCTTTTAGATCGATCGTTATATCTTTTTTATCTAGGTTCTTTTGGATCTGCCAGTAGAACAGCAGAAGCCATACCGTTGTATAATGACAATAGTTATTTGTTTGTTCAATACCATGAATTTGACGCTTACCTAGAAGTATTTCCAAAGTTTTTATTGACGGGTTATTTGGGAATTGAAGATGCCAGGGGTGGTTCTTTTACGCAATGGGATTTGGAATCACAATTACCATTAAATCAATTTGGAACAGGGATCGGGGTTGGATTTGATTGGACCGTGTCAAAATCTACTGGGTTATATTTCCGGCATCGTTGGATCAATTTTAAAGATAAAAGTTTTGAATTAGACCGATTTAAAGGAAGAGAGGTGACGGTAGAATTGAAAACTTTCTTTTAAGAATTTCTCTAAGCCTTCATGGCGATCAATTATAACAGGTGTTTTGTTAATTTTTATTATGTATTGTTTATGAAAAATATAGTTACAAAAATATTCTTGGTACTCAGTGTTTTCGTTTGGACAGGTGCAGGACTTTGGGCGCAGGATGGTGGTTCAGAGGCAACGGTGGCAGAAGAAGACAAGTCGAAGATTCGTTTTAACGGATTGGGTCGAACGTTGATGTCTCAAACCAGTATTGGTGGAGATGTATTAGAGGCGGATACCAATACGATTGGACGATTAACCGATGGAGAATTTCTATTGGATTTGGCCGTCAACGCCACACCAAATAAAACGTCGGAAGTACAAGCGATTGTTCGTTTAAGAAATGAGTTTGGCGGTTTTTTTGGAGCCGGAATGTCTGTGGAGGTGCGAGAACTTTGGGCGCGAGGAATCATTGCAGATTTTATAAAATACCGAGTAGGAGATATGGATCTAGCTATGTCGCCATATACTTTATTTAGTCCAGATGCAGAAGGATTTGTCAATGAGCCAGCTATTTTTCAACCATTAAGAGAAGTGATTGATTATGAGCAATTTTATACAAAAGATAATACCCGTAGATTACAAGGAGGTAAGCTAGATTTTGGTTTTAATTTTGGAACCGTCTTAGAAGACTTAGAGGTTTCTAGTTTTATTGCAAGGATTCGAGGAACGGATTTCTTTACGGTTCCTAATCGTTTAGTATCGGGAGGAGAGTTGAACTTCTCAACCGTTACTTTTAGTGATTCGCTTGGTACCAAGGCGGATATTGGCATCAACCTTATTCATACTTTTGATGATTTACAATCTGGAAATGCGGTTACGGGAATTAGAAATACCGTCACTACTATAGACTATGATTTGACGGTTTTTGACAAAGGCAATATGGCGTTGAATTTATCTGGAGAATCTGGACGTTCTAATATTGCTCGGGCAGAACGAGTGACGGATGCCGATGGAAAAGAGGAAAACGTGATGTTGTCGGAAGAAGATGATACGTTCATGGATGTAGGTTTAACCTTTAAATTTAAAAAACAAAAGCTAATGGTCTCTGCATCTTTTATTGATATTGGACCTGATTTTTTTAGTACTGGTGCACAAAGTAAGCGAGTAGAGTTTGGTGCTGATAAAACTTATTATAATAGAGTAGGTGTCGACCGAAATTTACGACAAACCTCTACTTTTGATCTGTCTCGAGATCGATCTTTATATACTTTTAGAACGGCTGATCGCTTAATGGCTTATGATCCTCGATATAGCAATACGTTGCCTTATGGTGATGCTACTCCGAATCGTCAAGGTTTAAAATTTGGTGTTAATTATGGATCAGATAATGATAAAATTGCTGCTCGTGTAAATGGAGCTTTTTTATCAGAAATTCGAGGACAAGGAACTTTTGAATTGAAAGACTTTACTTTAATCAAAGCTGCCGCAGATATTAATTTCCATAAATTTGCTAACTGGAAAAATGAGTTGCGATTAACTTTGGGAGTTCAACTAGAAACAACAGAAAGAGGTGGCGAAGAAATCGAACAAGTAGATTTGAGTTCTACCTTACTTGACTTAGGATTGGAGTATGAACTATTTTCAAAATTTGATATTTTATTAGGAGCAAAATTGTTTAGTTCTGAAGGGCGAGATTATATTCCAGTTCGAGAGAACTTTAACGATATCCAAGATTTTCCAGCGCCTTATATAGCAGATGATCAAGAAACATTACTAGGAGTTGGAATCAAATATGAATTCAAAAAAGATATTTACATGACTTTACAATACAATTCCTTTGATTCACAATTAGGATCTGATAATCCTAATAATTATGATTTTCAACAGTTTTTTGTGTTGTATAATATGAAGTTTTAAATAAGCCCCATTACCAAACGGTTTTTGTAAAAAAATAATGATATGAATAAGATAAATATTTTCTACCTAACAATGGTTTTTCTGGTGCTGGGTCTTGTAGGTTGTAAGCACGAGAAAGAAACTTTTGATGGGCCGAGTTTAGTGGATCGCTTTGGTCCTTTTAGGGTGGTGTCTGATCTTGAAGTTAGCCAACCTACTGTAGATTTTGAGGGAGGGGAGACTGTTTTTTTTACTGCTCAATTTAATAAAAACGTTGAGTGGGTATTAGAGATTACTGGCTCAGTCAGTGGTTCGGTAAAAAGAATTGAGGGTTTTTCTAACACACTAGATGCTAGTAATGCTACATGGGATGGTGGTACAACAGATTTACCTCTGTTTAGAAATGAAGTTTGTAACGTAACCTTAAAGATTCCAGAAGAAGCGGAATTTATGGGAACAGCGACCGTCGAAACACTTTCTGGAAAACAGTATCCAGGTACTTTATTTACAGCTTTTGAAGAAGAATTAAGTGGGGTAGATGTCTTTGTAGGAAATTTTGAATTTGAGTTGGTGGCTGGTATTCGAACTGGTAATGCAGCAGAAGGAGAAGGTTACTATGTCATGGAAGGAACCGATAATGTAGTTCCTAACTTTTTTGTAGGACTGGTTGATTTTAAAGCTACCTTGACCGGTAATAATTATTTTCAATTCCCAACAACAGTTCCGGAAGATTTATTTTTTAATTGTTTTATGTTGTCTGATGCTGGACCACATGGGTTAGGAATTATTGATTTTTGGGTAGATCGAAATGACAATGGAACTTTTGAAGAAGGACCAGATCAAAATTTTAGAGTCGCAGCAGATTATAATTTGGCAACTTGGGATGGGTGGAGACAAATCAGTCATCCGATGAGCGATACGGGAATTACACAAGAAGATTTAGAAAAGGTAGTCGCGATTCGTCTATTATTAATCTCAGATATGAATGCGCAGCCAAATCCACCACTACAAGTTGATTTTGGCATTGATTATATGACCTTTACGGCGGGTGGCCCATTGGAACTTTAATTTGAGGATTTTTGATGAGAGAATATGCGGATGTGTAGATGATGAGTTTTGAAAATTACTTATCATAATAATAGTGAATCT